>DATJAY010000035.1:0-300000 GCA_035515795.1 Candidatus Acidiferrales bacterium
GTGTATTGTTAATTAGAGTTTATTAACAAGTGAAAGTGGACAGACCACTTTCAGAAAGGAAGAATATTGTGGCAACATGTAGATATTTCAACCTGGAGAATGCAAATAAATGAGCATCCCCATGCTCATAAGTGGCAGAGCGAACCACCCTGCCACGCCTCTCAGCAGTGAGAGGAAGCGTTCAAGTATCAATCTAAATGTATTAGTAATGTATGCGTTCGAGTTAAGTAAAGATTTCAACGGGACGGTGAGGGTAATCCTATGAATAACAGAGATTTCCCTGATCCGCTATTCATATCAAACAACAAGATTATGCAAGAGAGAATTAGACTCATAGAAACATATGCAAAAGCTCCATCTGTCAAGGTGGTTTTATTGCTTGGAGAACCAGGAACCGGCAAGGAATACTTTGCCAGGCACTTCAAGGAACTTAGTCCGCGAAGAAACGATCCATTCGTCACAATCAATATGTCAGCCATTCCCGATACTATGTTTGAGAGTGAACTCTACGGCCATGCCAGAGGTGCTTTCACAGGAGCCATCGGTATACGCAAAGGTCACGTGGAAGCTGCTTCTGAAGGCATCATCTTCATGGATGAGGTGGAAGCACTCAACCAAGCAAGCCAGGCAAAACTACTACGATTAATCGAGTATGGGGACTACTTTCAGGTTGGATCCGACGAACCGAAAACGACTCGAGCACAATTCGTCGTCGCGATGAACAAAAATCCGGAAAATCTACTCCACGATGGTAAGTTGCGCCGAGATTTCCATGACCGGATCAAACGTCATGTAATCAAACTTCTACCCCTTAAAGACAGGCGAGAAGATATTCCGCTCCTAGCAGAACATCTTCTTAATTGGTATGCAGCTAAGAACGGCAAAACCAAATTGACAAAGATCTCTGAATGCCTTCTCGACATACTTGTCCAGTACGATTGGCCAGGTAACGTTCGAGAACTCGCGGGAGTAATAGAAGATGCCGTGATCTTCTCTGGTGACGAAGCAGTCATTCTCGACAAAATCCGTATTCCAACAGAAGACGTTGAGCCATTCACCAGTCCGGTTTTAGGTAAAGATGCTCTGCCGGTAAATGGGACTGCACTTAGTCTAAGAGAGGAAGAGAAACATCGGCGGATCACCCGGATTCGCTCGACATTAGCTAAGAACGAAGGAAACGTATCAAAGTCTGCACTAGAACTCGGTATGCCTCGAAGCACTCTCAATAGTATGATCAAAAGAAACAAGATAGCCTGACGAAGTATCGTTATGTTGGCGAGAAATCAATAACGAAATGTCGCCACCATGGCATCTAATCTATCGAAAGCCCCTTCATTGGGGCTTTTTTTATGGCACGCAATATGAGTTATCAATGCATATGTATATGAAATATCTAACGGGAAAGACAAGTTCAAAGCCTTCAGTGCCATCACAGACTGCCATGGTACAGAGGTCAATAAAAAGGCGGCCGGAAATAAGGATTAAACACAATGGAACTAGAAACAGAGTTTAACAATCCACACCTAGCACGGATCAAGGAACACTTTGCTACGCGCGGTTACAGCATAACAGACGACGCTGAGAACGCTTTCACAGCTGAAAAAACCCGCCGCGACGAATCGATTTATATAATCATCTCCGAGGCGCCAGATCTGGATTCGATAAACGTGGAAATCTGCAGCGACCTGGGGGTCGAAACTAAATCTATCGGAGATCTGTGCCATCTTGTGAACCAACTTAACGAGAACAGCAGGACCTTTGTCTTCACTATTTCAATCGGCGAGGGTTGTGGGTTAATAGTGAAGCGTCTATACCTGAATTCTGTACTTGAGACAATTGATCCTGACGAGTTGGAACTTAAGACGATGTCAACTTTCATTCGGGCCCAAAGTCTCACAGAAATGGTTTCATGAGATGTCTCCATCCCATCTGCATTGGAGTCCCTCCACCATTTCGGGGATTAAACTGGCCGATGATCCATTTAGCAAGTACTCTCCATCACCATCTGTTAACGGTGGCCCCAGTTGGTGGGGGAGTGAAACCAATTTCAAAAGGCCGCCATCAATCATGGAGTTACATGAAACATTTAGTTATCAATCGTTATTTAGTCGACACAGTAGTTAAACCGGAACACCCAGCAGCTTTAGAAATGAAATTATTATTAGAAGACATGGCAAAAGAATATGGCGGAGAAGCTAAGAACTTTGAGATAATGAAACCCGGCGTTGCCAGCGTCGGAATCTCGACTGATGAAGCGTTGCAAAAGATCCAGGAAGAGTTCAAAGCAATGCCCAATGTTGACGTTTCCATTGTAAGTCACGCTCAAATACAGCTGGAGCGGAACCGGGAACGTCAGCGAATGGTAGATGCGAAACGTGCCACGAAAGCGGCACATAAGAAACCTGAAGAGGTTGGAAAGAAGTAACAGGTTGCCCAATCACCACCCGCTGGAAACGGCGGGTGGCCTCGGGGCGATCTTCGAGAGAAAAAAACATGAAGTCAAACTTTAAAAACAGAGCAATACAACCCAAGACACTACCAGCTGCTGTGGTATCAAAGGCCAAATCAAAACAAAGCAGCGAAAACAAAGAGGTAACAATGAAAAAAGCTAAGAAATCCAAAGGGAGACATTCTCCCGACACCAGCCTAACCCGAATCGAGCAATTCTTTAAGGCTCACGATCAAGCAATGATTCCTGATGGAAAAGATGCCTTCAAGGTCGAAGACATCATCGAGGGCGAGGCAAAACTTAATTTCTATTTCAAGGACATCCTTAAGCAGAGATCGGTTCTAGTGATAGTTAAGAGCGACCAAGTTCACGCTGACAATGTACATATGGATTTGTTCCATCTTGTTAATCATTTTAACGAGTCGTCAATCCCGTTGAAATTCACTATCAACGGATCAAACGGATCATTGCAACTCATGCGGCTCTATCCTTACGGGGATGTTAATTCTATGGACATCCATGAGATGGTCTTCCCGATGGCCCAAATCTACGAGGAAGCCGAAGCCTTGGTGGACAAAGTCGCGAACGGCTTGTCGGTAGAAGAAACGCTACGCTCAGCCACGAATGAAGCACATGACGAACAAGGATAGTAATCTAATTAAGTAGCCTGACGCCTGATCCGGCGACTGCAGCGTCGGGTCTGCTAGGCTAAGAGAAATTTATCGTGGTACAGGGAGTAACGAAACAAGTTTTGTGCGTATCTGATGTAGCACAATTCTTGGGTGTACCTGAAGCCGATGTGCTCGAACTAATCAAAAAGAAGTTGATACCTTTTGTGCAAATCGGCGAAACATATCGATTTTATATGCCTGCCCTCCATGATTGGTTGATGGCAAAACCTTACCCTATAAATGATTCCATGATCAAAACCGCCATATCGGATATGCAATTCAAGAATTTCGCGGACAAATATTTGGAATTTGTTAAGGAGAACCGAGCTCCCAAGACTCTTGAGAATGCCGAGCGGGTAATAAGATTGGCGACTGAATTGTTCGGCGAAATAATTTTGGAGAAGATTTCATTAGAACACCTCCGCAGATATGTTGAAGAACGGAGAAAAAATGTGAGCACCGCGACTCTCAGTATCGATGTCCGAACATTGAAGGCCGCCATGCAACTGGCGGTAGAATGGGAATATCTTCAAGAGAATCCTTTCAAAAAGTTCAAGAACATTCGTCAGGAGCGGAGGGCTGTGAAATTCTTGAGCAGAGCTGATATGGATAAACTTCTCAGCGCAGTTCGGGAAGAATATCTCAAGAGGCTTTTCATCTTTGCTGTATTGACTTGCATGAGACGAGGAGAGATTGTCTTTTTGAGATGGGACGACGTTAATTTCGAACTGAGATTAATTAACATTCATCCTGCCGACGATCATCGGACAAAATTCAACAAGGAACGGTCAATCCCTATTTCTCCCCAAATTGAAGAGCTTCTGAAGTCCATTGAACATCGTGGACATTACGTGTTTGTGAATAACAAGGGCGAAAGGCTTCTGGAGGATTTCGTCACGAAAAGATTCAAAGCCTACTGCCGTGAAATTGGATTAGACGAATCCATTCACTTTCACTCTTTGCGAAAAACCGGCGCAAGTTGGTCGGCAGCAAATGGTGCCACACCTTTAGCAATCCGAGAATTGTTGGGGCACAGCTCAGTCAAAACGACCGAGATTTACTTGGGCGTCCCCTCTGATTCCGTTCGGGACGCTGTTGAAAGAATAAAGTTTAACACACCTGCCGAATAGCATTCTGTCAATCAAATATTCAAATCTAACTTTTCGACAACATCGTGCATCTCAGAATTCTGCAAGTGGGCATATACTTCAGTGACCCGAGGCGAACTGTGTCCCAGCAACCTTTGCACCTGATATAACGAAACTCCTTTCTTTACGAGAAGACTTGCAAAGGTATGCCTGAGCGTGTGAAAGTGAACACCGGCCTTCATCTTCGCAACTCTTGCTGCCATTCTAAATGAACGACTGACATGATTATCCTGAGCGTGTCCTCCCCTTTTTCCTTTGAATACTAAACCTTCCCGATCTCTCTTATGCTCCAACATTCTGATAACAGTTTCGTTTAGAGGTACAACTCGCACTTTTCCTGATTTTATATGATACACGGCACTGCTTCTTATGAGAACAGTCTTTCGGGCAAAATCCAGATCGTCCCACATAACGTTCAAGACTTCTCCCAGCCTTGCACCGGTCATTGCCGCGAAGATTACAATTTCCTTTAACCATTTATCATTTATGCAATCAATTAGTTTCTTCAATTCATCTTCTGTCAGATATACAGGAATCTTCTCTTGGATCCTCATTTCCTTCACGCCGTCGCAGGGATTTTCGCCTATGATTTTCCATCGCTTGAGGATGTTGAAGAATGCTTTGATTGTTCTCACGGCTTGATTAACAGTTTCAGCCTTTACTTCCTTTATCCTTTCGACCTTGTACTTTTCGATGAGCATATGAGTTACTCGGTTTACCGGAAGATCTCCAATGATTCGGATAAGGCTTTTTATTGTGAAGTCATATATTTCTGAAGTACTTTTGGACAGGTTCGCCTTCACGAAAGGTTCAACCTCAACAAAGCACTCTGAGATAAGCTTCCCGTCTGGCTTGGTTTGCTTCAGGAAAACCTCGTAAGCCTGGGATTGAATTCTTGTTCCGGTGGTTCTCCAGACCCTTTTTCCGTTGACGGTGCTGACAATGTGGTAGATTCCCGTTTTCGCGCGGATGAGAGTTGGCATGATCGCTCCTGTTCTTTTAGGCGATGTACCATCTTGTTCGGCAGGAGTTAGATAATACTGGCAGGTGTCGGAGCCAAAAGATGCGGGATTCTAATTATTTGAAGGGATTTCTGTTGTTCCCGTCCAAGTGACAGGCAGGCGCTCTAACCAAACTGAGCTACAACCCCATTGGGACAACTAATTTAATCGCCCGCGTACGAATTATCAAGCTCATAAATCCCGGTTCAAAATCAGGACAGATCTATCTTCAACGCCTTCATGCCAAAAGTGTAAGCTAAGAGGGCACAGGCCGCGGCAATCAATCCCAAAACCCAAACCCTTGACAAATCTACATGGAAATTTCCCCGTGAAGCGAAATAGAGAAATGTCTGATTGAACACAATCGAGCTCAATATGGTCATCATCCCGAGTGAAACGAGGAGTGAAACTGTTGCGCCGTGTGAGGATGAGATCCGAACGGCATCCGTTTCCTTATAATCCACAAATACCCCGCCGAATATCATTACCACGGACGGAAAAATTATTCCTCCAAACAACCCGTACAATGTGCTGAGTGGGATAAGCTGGCGGAAATTTTCGAACGGCGACGGCGACGCGTAACCGAGAACGGCGCCAATCAATGTCGAAATGATGATGCTCGGCAAAAGTTTGGAACAAAAAACCCGTCTTAAGTTTACCGGAGAGGATCGAAGAAGCCACATGCTTTCGCCTTCAAGGCTGAGCATTGGATATACAAATCTAACGGCGAGCGAGACGATAAGGAAACTATTGAATGCAAATATCAACGTAAACGCCGAAGTGACGATGAAATTATCCGGCAAAAAGATCCTCATTGCAAATAGATTGAAGAGAAATATACCTATCAGGATGATCAGCACTGTAAAATGAAATGTCTGGCTCGGTTCGCGGAGAAAGAGCAGCATGTCTTTACGAAGGAGCGAAATTGATCTGCAATTCCTTCCACCGTCGGCCGACGCGGCTGATTTTCTCACTTTTCTCTCGAAAAGCTTGTGACGCGCAATCCAGAACGCATCCTGATAATACTTATCCGCCAACTTGATCATTAAAACGAATAGACCGGCCGCTATGGCGCATACGATCAAAGCCGACGCCGCAGCTCCTATGAAATTCTTCGTGGTTGCGAAGTAGAAAAAATTTGCGGCCCAAAAACTCGGCGCAAAATAATCCGACTTCGGATCGAGCGATCCCAAATACCTATCGATGTGCGGATAATATTTCATCACGTCGGTGAATAGTTTGAACGGGTTATTCAGGCGAATGTACAAATAGGTGCCGCCCGCATAAAGCGCCGTCACCACAAGCACCGCTGCCCTGACCGAAATTTTTCTGGAAAATTTTAAAACGACCAGTAAGATGATCGAACCGATACACGCGGCCGAGAGTATCAACGGGAAGACTGCAAGAATTATTCCCAGTATTGCCACCAGACCGTTATGAAAATATCCCGCATAGCCTGCGACGGCGGAAATAATAAGTATCGACATGAGCGCGGAGCTATACAGAAATGAATCGAGAAACTTCGAGACGAAAATCTGCACGGGCTCAATTGGAAGCGTATGAAGGAACTCCGCTTCCTTATTTCTAAATATCGTCGCGAAGGCAACGAGAATATTAGCCACGCTGATGATGGCAAAAAAAACAAATAAGCTTAACGCAAGTAATCTGTGATAAAGAAATAGCCCGAGCTTAGCTTCCTTTATGACATATCCCGTGGCAAATTTCACGACTGCAAAAGTAAAATAAGCGAAGATCGAAAAAGTTATCACTGAAAATATCGACCTGAGCAGATGGTGGCTTATCCGCTCGCCGCCCTCGAGATAAAGGAGACGCAGTTTTGTCTTTACGAGTTCTTTCAGCATTTTTTTACGAAGTCAGCTCGATGTACCTTTTCTCGAGATGCTCTGTGCCGTTGCCCGAGAATTCCTGCATAGACCCCTCAAACACGAGCCTGCCTTTGTGAATAATTCCGACTCTGGTGCAAATATCTTTCGCGAGCGACAGCTGATGAGTCGTTACAAATACGGCAGCACCATTCTGCGCTGCGAGTCTGGTCTGCGCTTTAAATGTCTCTGCTCCCCGTGGATCTAGTCCGACCATCGGTTCGTCAATAACTATGAGTTTAGGCCTGTGCATCATGGCTGCCGCCAGTATAAGCCGCTGCCTCATTCCCTGTGAATAGTCTTCAATTCTCTTGTTCAGCCATGGCAGCACCTCGAAGATCTCGGAAACCCCTTTGACGCTTTTCATGGCATCTTCTTTTTCCATCCCATACAACCGCGCGACGAACAAAAGAAACTCCTGTCCGCTCAACTTCTCGTAAAGGAACGGCTGATCGGGAACATAGGAAAGATATTTCTTCGCTTCTCGCGGGAATTTATGCGCGTCGATGTCGTTTATTCTTACGATGCCCGAGGTCGGCTTGAGGAGTGTTGCAATCACTTTTATTGTCGTCGTTTTTCCTGCCCCGTTCGGACCGAGAAAACCGTATATTTCACCCGGTTCAATATTAAGAGAAAGATTTTCGACTGCAGTGAACGAGCCGAATTTCTTTGATAACGAATTCAGTTCAAGCATGCGATGAATTTCTCATTTCACTTTTGTTTAAACACGACCCTTATCGGCACGCCCTCGAACGCGATTCTCTCTCTGATCTTGTTTTCCAGGAATCTTCTGTAGGTTGTCGATACCTCTTCGGGCAAGTTCGTGAAGAACGCGAAGGTCGGGATTTTGCTTTCAACCTGCGTGACATACTTTATCTTTATCTCTCTGCCGGTTTTCGAGAATGGCGGCGTCCTTCCGATTAACGGTAATAAATAGTCGTTCAGTTCACTCGTTTTTATTTTTGACTTTGAAGATTCATCTATATCGATGGCTTTCGAAAGGAGCTTCTGCACGCGCTGCTTTTCCAATACAGAGATAAAGACCACCGGTATGAAATCATGGATCCGGAGCCTCGCCTTAATTGCCTTTTCATACTCCGCAGCTGTCACACTTTTTTTATCTACCAGATCCCATTTGTTGACTCCTATGACGGCGGGCTTTCCATGTTCCATCGTGTACTCAACAATTTGCAGGTCCTGCTTCTCGACTCCTATGGAAGCATCGAAAAGAATTATTGCAGTGTTGCATCTCTCCACGGACTGGAAGGTCCTCAGTGCGCTGAAGAATTCTACCGATTCCTTTATTTTACTTTTTTTCCGGAGACCTGCGGTGTCGATGAGAATTATTTCTTCTCCCTGGAAACTTAGATGCGAATCGACGGAATCACGGGTCGTTCCCGGAACATTTGTGACTATCGAGCGATTCTCGCCAAGCAGCAGGTTCACAAAAGAGGATTTGCCGACATTAGGCTTCCCGATGACGGCTATCCTTCTCTCATCCGGAATATCTCTTCCTTCTTCTCCATCAGGTATAATTTCAATTACCTTGTCTAAAAGATCTCCGGTACTCCTGCCGAGCTGAGCTGAGATCCCCATGACATTCTCAAAACCGAGCTCAAAGAATTGACCGACGCTCTTCTCGTGTTTCACATCGTCGACTTTATTGACAGCAAGAAGGACCTGTTTGCTTTTCCTGCGCAGAATATTTGAAAGCTCTTTGTCGACCGGATGGATTCCCGCTCGCGCGTCCACGACGAGCACAATCGCATCGGCTTCGTCCACGGCATATTGAGCCTGTTCCCTGATGGCCTGTTCAAAGATATTTTTCGAGTCCGGCACGAAGCCGCCCGTGTCTATTACCGTAAACTTCTTTCCCCGCCATTCGAAAGTCCCGTAAATTCTATCGCGCGTTACACCAGGCTTGTCGTCGACAATTGCATGTCTTCCCCCAATGAAACGGTTGAATAACGTGGACTTACCGACATTCGGCCTGCCGATGATTGCGATGGTTGCCATTGACTATCGACTAATCTCAATTCTCAAACCCGACACGTTTGATAAACCTGCAAGGTCCTTGAGAGTAAGTTCAATCCGCTCCGGATGATCCGTCATGGAACACCTTGACACCTTCATTTACCGGTTCGAAAATTTCCACCCGCCAATCGAGCTTCAATTTCTTAATCAAACCCTTAAAAGAATTCTCAACTTTCTCGCTGTCATGAATCGAGAATGCTATGCAGCTGCTTCCTGCTCCGCTGACAGCGAACGCTAGGGCACCGCAGCCGAGTGCCGCCTTCTCAAAATCCTCAAAATGCGGAATGAGCTTCTTACGATGCTTTTCATGGAGCTCGTCATGGACCGCATGCCGGAGCATTTCATAATCGCCTGAAGAAAATACCGCCACCAAAAGCGAACTGTGCTGAATATTCGAAACTGCGTCGCGGAGCGTCACAGATGCCGGAAGAATCTTCCTCGCAGCGGAAGTCTCGACTTTCGAATCGGGGAGAACGGCGACGAATCTCAGGTTCCCATTGACGGGAATCTTGATGTGCGAATAAGCTCCGTCTTCTCCGCGCGCATTGATGACAAGCCCGCCGAAAAGGGCGGCGCTTACATTATCAGGATGACCCTCGATGCTTATTGCGATGTTATAAATGTCAGCTACACTGCGCTTCTTTTGAAGGAGCTCGTTGCCGAGAACTAAACCGCCTATGATGGCAGCTCCGCTGGCGCCGAAGCCCCCGCATGACGGAATTTCGTTGTGGATCTTTATTTTCAGTTTCGGTACTTCCCCGAGAATTTTCGTCAGCGCGCGCACAGTCAGATTTGATTCGTCGCGGGGAATTTCGCTGGCGCCTTCGCCGGATATCTCGACGGAAAAATCTCTCGAAGGCACGGCTTCGATGGTGAGATACCTGTTCACCGCAAGCCCGAGTGTGTCGAAACCCGGCCCTAAATTCGATGTCGAAGCTGGAACCACTATTTTTTTCAAAAATCGCGCAGTCAGAATAAAACTCCTTTTGCCGTTCGTTTATTATATGATTAGGGTATGGCGCCAAAGCGCTCGCTTAAAATATAACCTTTATATGTCAAAGATTAATGGCGGAAGAATTGAAAGTGACAGAGAAAAGTTATTTTCAATTATTCACTTTTGGCTCCCAATTGACATTGATTTTCACGTGTTGAGATTAGATTTTGAAATAGAATGATTCCCGTTTTGATTTTCTGGATGCATATTACGGCCGGCGTTTATCTGCTTGCGAAAAGATATTATGAGGAGACACTCGGCGAGGCGCTACTTGCTGTCGGGTTCGCCGGGATCATCTTCACCGCAGGCTGGACTCTGTCTTCATTTATGATACGAATCACCTTCGGCAAAGAAGGAGTAAGTGCGATACTGGACGGCGACTCGTTATCGCTCATCTTGCTAACCGTTTTCGAGGTCGTTTTTTACAGGGTTTGGTTCAGAAAATCTCCTCAGCATCCAGAAGATTCTACCCCCGGCCAGCCTGCCGATGCGTAAGCTGGCACACGCCGAGATTTCATCCCGCCGGCTGTCGGTCGAACAGGCGATCGCAGCTGAGCGCATGCCGATCTACGGCTTTCTTGAAAATGTCCGCAGCCTTTATAATGTCGGTTCGATCTTCAGGACTTCTGATGCTGCCCTTCTCTCGAGACTCTACCTCACCGGATTTACCCCTTATCCTCCCAGGCCGGAAATTTCAAAGACCGCTCTCGGGGCTGTCGAAAGTGTGCCATGGTCGTACCATAAACGGCCTCTTGATGCCGTCCACGAAATCAAGTCTCGTGGAATAAAATTTGTGGTGCTCGAACAAACCGATGAGAGCATTCCCCTGTGGGAATTGCCTCGCGAGTTTTTCCCGGTCTGTATCGCTGTCGGAAACGAGATCGGAGGAATAACAAAGGATGTCGTGGAAGCTGCCGATGTTGCCGTGGAAATCCCGATGAGAGGGGTGAAACATTCGCTCAATGTTGCGGTAGCCTATGGAATTGCAGTATATAGATTGTTTGAAATGTGTGCCGGGAAACGACATGAATAATGATTCGGAAATCAGAGAAAGGAAAGAAGACGGAAGCCGTGTCCGGCTTCATGACCCTTGCGTCTTAAAAAGCCGATGTAAAGTACTCGAATTTCTCTGCCGTGTGAATCCTTATCACTCCCGCTCTGACAAGATTGACTAAGATTTTCGAGGCCCGTCTTTCGCTGATGTTAACAAGCTTTGCAAACTCCTTCACCGTAACCCGCTGGTGGTCTTCCAGATACTTGAACAGCCTTCGCTCGTTTTCACCTATGATAACCGAAAGAGGTTTGCTGTCCGGACGTTCACTCTCCAATATTTTGATAACTTCCCTGCTTGCGATCACGCTCTTGTCGTTTACGCGTATATAAACTCTTGCATCGCGGGACACATCCTCTTTATAATCCTGCAGCCTGTGCGGCTTCTTTCTGCTCTCTTCGACGATTGCGACCACGATGTCTTTTCCGTTCAATTCTATGACCTGAACGATAGGCTCGATCGGCGGCTCACAATATCTGCGGGATGCCTCGTAGATGAGATCGATCTCCGATTTCTCGCTTTCGACTCCATAAATTGTACCGTCGTCATCAACGCCAAAGAGGATCATCCCACCTTTCGTATTCGCGAACGCGATAAGCTCCTTCGCAATTTTTTCAATTCCGCTGAATTGTCGCTTGAACTCTATCTTAAAGTTTTCTCCCTCGGAAATGAGGGCCTTCAATTCAGAAACATCCACCTTAACTAACTCGCATTTTTAAATTTCGAGCTCCCGACTTGGGACTAAGCGTTCGTCCCGTTTTTCCCAATTCAAAATTCACTTATGCAATTGAAACTTCCAATTACCATCCTCGAGCGTCCATCCTTGCCAGTATTACGTCCGTTCTGGACAAAACAAACTTGCCGGTCGAATCAGGCGTATGTTTAATCGGGCTCGGAATAACTGCGGAAAGTCTGGCTGCCTGGTCGCGAGAAAGCTGAGACGCCGGGACATTGAAATCAATCCTGCTCGCTGCCTCGACCCCGAAAATTCCCCGGCCAAATTCGATTTCGTTCAGATATAATTCCACTATTCGATCCTTTGTTAAATAATATTCCAGCATATACGCCGCGATGATTTCGTTGACCTTAGTCAACGGATCACGGCTCGTTGAGAACCATAGATTCTTAGCCAGCTGCATCGTGATGGTGCTCGATCCGCGGACTATTTTCTTCTCCTCCCAATTCTTCTGAAGAGATTGCCCAACTTCGTGCCAGTCAACGCCGTTGTGCTCAAAGAAAGTCCCGTCTTCGCCGACTACCGCCGCGTGGATCATCGAACTGGAAATTCTTGAAAGAGGTACGTAAGCGTATTTAATCTTATAAAACTCATGTCTGGACTTCGCCTGCGTGATCCTTTGTTTCATCAAAGCCGTCAAACCTGGATTTTCAGTTCTCAAACCCGCAACAGTCCACGGTAACGGAAGCATGACAATTTCTATGATCAAAAACACCACGAGGATAACCGGGATGACCCTTCCGAAAGTGGCCATCCTCCGCCTCGGTTCTAATTCATCACTCATCTATGTGAATCGAGATAACTCTGGAGAATGATCTGAGAAGCCATGCGATCCAGGTTACCTTTCTTTTGCCTTTCACTTTTCTTGATGCCGAGTTCGATTTGTGTCCGCTGGGCAATAGTGGTAGTAAATCTCTCGTCCCATTCGACAACCTCGACTTTTTTCTCATAACCCTTTGACATTTTTTTCTTCAATACATCTGCGAATTTCGATGCAAGTATTGCGGAGTTTCCTTCGCCTCCACTTAATTTAAGCGGTTTGCCTATCACAATCTTGGTAACCGACATTCTCTTTACTAATTCGAGAATCTTATCGGGGAGATCACGATCGTTGGGAAGAGTATCGATGCCTTGGGCAATGATTCCCATGGGATCGCTGACGGCGATGCCGACTCTTTTCGACCCGAAGTCAATTCCCAAAACTCGTTTTTCGTCAGGCATTCTGCCCGCCGGAAACGGCAGTGGATAATCTGTCGACGCGAGTCACACCTTCGATCTTCTTCAACTTATCGATCAGACGCTCCAGATGTTCCCTGTCTTTCACATACATAATGATTTGACCTTCAAAAATTGCACTGCGCACTTCTGCAGAAACGCTGCGGATATTCGTGTTCTGATAGTTTGTTATGGCGTGCGTAACTTCGGTCAGGATCCCGGGCCTATCCAATCCGGAGATGGTCACTCCGGCGACGAATAGACCGCTGCTTTCTCCGGGCCAGGTTGCCTCAACTATTCTCTCCTTTGCCTGACTGTCTAACCTTCCTACGTTTGGACATGACTTCCGGTGTATTTTTATCCCTTCGCCTGTAGTGACGAAACCGACTATCTCATCTCCCGGAATCGGATTGCAGCACTTCGCATAAGAGACCTTCCAATCGGTTCGAGATCCATCGACGACGATTCCCTCCGACGATTTTCTTGCTATCTCGACGAAAGTTTGAACGGGCTTCGCAGCCTCCCCTGTTTCTCTCAGAGATTTCTGCTGTCTTAGCCGAGCGATCAATCTTTCAGGCTCGACCTCCTCATCGGAAATAGCCGAATAAAATTTCTGAGGATTATCGAACTTCAAATCATGAAGCAGTTTCGCAAAATCTTCTTCTGAAATCGAAAGCTTGTTTTTCTTCAGCTTCTTATTCCAGATTTCTTCACCCTCGGCAGCTTTTTTCCTCGCTTCTTCATTCAACCAGCGTCTGATGTGTGCCTTGGCTTTTCTTGAAACGACAAATTTCTCCCAGTCGGGATTTACATTTTGATTTGACGAGGTGATAATCTCAATTTGATCGCCGCTGTTCAATTTCGTACTAAGCGGAACAATCCTTCCGTTAACTTTTGCGCCGACACAATGTGTGCCTACCTGAGAATGTATCTCAAATGCAAAGTCCACCGGGGTTGCCCCTTTCGGAAGTATCTGTAAATCTCCTTTCGGAGTGAATACGTAGATCTCATCCTGGTACAGATCGAGTTTGAATCCCTCCAGGAAGCTCGATGCATCATCGGTTGAAACCGCAGGCTGCTCGAGAATCTCCCGCACCCATGATATCCATTCTTCAAGGTTCCTATCAGATTCTTTGACTCCTTCTTTGTATTTCCAGTGAGCCGCAACGCCGCGCTCTGCGACCTCGTCCATCTGTTGTGTTCGGATCTGCACTTCGACCATCTTGCCTTCCGGGCCGATCACCGTTGTGTGGATAGACTGGTATCCATTTTGCTTTGGAACAGAAATATAGTCTTTGAACCGCTCCGGGACCGGCGTATATATCTCCGAGACTATTCCATAAACGGTAAAGCAATCGTTCTTGTCGTCAGTGTCAAGAATAATTCTTACTGCGAACAAATCGTATATCTCCTCTATCGGCTTGCCGCGTTTCACCATCTTGTTGTAGATACTGTAAATGTGTTTCGGCCGGCCGGTGATCTCAAATTTGCTTTCTTCATCTTCGAGACGCTTTTTTATCGGCAGGATAAATTTCCTAATATACGATTCACGTTCACGGCGTTTCGCCTGCAGTTTCCTCGATATATACTCGTAGTCGGCAGAATTGAGGTGCTTGAATGCGAGGTCTTCGAATTCCCATTTAACTTTCGCCAAGCCGAAACGGTGGGCAAGAGGAGCATAGATTTCCAAAGTCTCTTTCGCGATCCTCTGCTGTTTCTCCGGCGGAAGGAACGCAAGCGTCCTCATGTTGTGCAATCGGTCGGCAAACTTCACAAGAATGACCCTAACATCCTTTGCCATCGAGAGAAGCATCTTGCGGTAATTGTCGGCGCGCGTGATCTCGTGACTCTCGACGGCGCCGGAAATCTTCGTCACCCCGTCGACGATATCGGCAACTTCATTTCCAAATTCCGTCCGAACCGCTTTCAGATCGTAAGGGGTATCTTCGACAACGTCATGGAGCAGTGCTGCTGCGACAGAGATATCATCAAGTGGAATCTCCTTTGCCACCACAAGGGCCACTTCAAAGGGATGTGAGAAATACGGTTCGCCCGAGGCGCGAGGCTTACCCCGGACGTGAGCATTCCAGCTGAACTCGAATGCCCGCCTTATCAAATCCTCGTTAAACGTGTACAGGTTTGCCCGGCACACATCCAAGAGGTGATTTAGTTTTTCAGTGCTTCGTATGTCGGCTAAATATGACACTTTCTATCTCTCTCGGCAGGAATCTGAGCTCTAAGAAATTCCAGCTCTTCTTTAATTTAAGAGAGGGCAGATAATTTCCAAGGCTTTGAGGAGACATACCAAAAAAAAGCTGCTTTTCATCAATTTGAAAAGGTTCCCCAAAAAGAATAATCGAACAAAATCCAATTTTTGTGTCTTTGAGCCGCCAACGCAGGACAAAATTCATGTGTGATCGGTGAAATAACAGTTGAATATTTGGCAATGCCGGTGCAAATTTTTCCTACAAGATGAGTTGAAAATTATCGATGTTTTCGATATCGGGATCTAGTATATTTCAGATGAAAAAGTCCTATAATCATGAGCAGGAAGTAAAGAGATGAGACGTGAAATACCAAAAACTGTCATAGCAGGAATCATTATAACTGTTGTGGTTCTTCTCGCAATCTACATTTTCACAAACCTTCCGGGCGGAGGTACATCAGTATCTCACGCCCCATCGACTGAAGTCTCGTACGTGGGCGGAGACAAGTGTGCAACCTGCCACCAGCGTGTCACTCCCGATATTGTCTTCCAATTCGCCTCGGGAACCATGGCAAAGTCGGGCGTGAAATGCGAGGATTGTCACGTCGTCGAAAGGAACAATCCGATGGGCCACGAACACGAAGGATTCTACATTACTTCGGAGCCGACGCCCAAACAGTGCGGAAGATGCCACGTGAGAGAGACCGACGAATATTCACACAGCCGCCACGCCGGACCGGCATGGATGGCACTTACCGGTTTTGACGATTTCGATTCCGATCAACGGAAGGTGACTGAAAGCATCCCCGAGCTTACCCGCGGGCCGAACGGAATTCCCACCGCTACGAGAAATTCCATCTTCGATATGGAGGGCCCGAACGTAACGCCTGCCGCATGTCAAAGCTGCCATGAAATCGGGAAGCCGAACAAGGATGGCAGCATCGGCAACTGCAACAAGTGCCACCTTAGGCACGAGTTCTCTCTTGGCCAGGTCCGCAAGCCTGAAGTATGCGGACAGTGCCACCTCGGTCCCGATCATCCCCAGGATGAGATTTACAGAGAATCCGCACACGGTGTGATGTACGCGACCGAAGGAGATAAATGGAACTGGGATCAGAAACCCGGCCGGCTGACAACCCGGGATTTTCCAGCTCCAACTTGCGCCACCTGCCACATGAGCGGCTTCGGCGGACAAGGCACCACACACGAAGTGGGAACCCGTCTCACAAAATTTTTATTCTCGGCAATCTCAGCTGACAGACCGAACGGCGGGCAAAATCGCCTCGCAATGCAAGAGATCTGCGCGAATTGCCATTCGCAATCGTTCATCAAAAATGTTTATCGGCAGGCCGATAGTGTCACCTCCTTTGTGAATTCAAAAGTGCAGGAAGCTTCCGACATAATCACGGGACTCATTAAAGATAATGTAATTACTTCCAGACCGTTCGCGACACAAATCAGCTACGATGCCTTCGATCTCTGGCATTACTACGGCAGGACGGCGAAGTTCGCTGCTTACATGCAGGGACCGGACTACGTTCAGTGGCACGGCGTATACCCTCTTCTCAAGCAATTAAGCAAAGTGAAAGAGGATGCTCAGGAATTACGTTCTCGCCACAGAGGAGGCGTCGGGCAATGAATGAGCTGACAGTATTCCATCTTGCGCGCGTGAAATTGCCGATCGATAAAAATAGACTTCTTCTGATCCTTGTCGGCGTGAATTTTATCTTTACCGGACTTGACGTTGTCCTTGCACACGCGGTGAATGATTTTGTACCATCATACGAACTGATTCCAGTAATCTTTGCGCCGCTGGGCGCTTTATCCAGTTTCCTTGTAGCGCTAAGACCGAGACCGGGAAAACCAACCGTTCTTGCTCATATTATGCTGATGGGATTGGGAATCATTGTTGGCGTGCTTGGAACGGCGTTTCACGCGAATCAGGCGTTAAACCCGCTTGGACAACTGACTTGGATTTGGGTAACATTTGCTTCTCCCATTCTCGCACCGTTGGCGTTTGCAGGAATTTCTTTCGTCGGCTTATACGGTGTTATCAAGGAAGTCAACAACCAACCCGGAATTCTCGAGGTGCCTGGTCTGGGAGTTTTTAGAGCGCCCATCTCGCGTGACCGCCATTTTCTTTGGCTTGTCGGTCTCGGATTCGCAGCAAGCGCGCTCACTTCGATTATCGACCATGGTCAATACGGATATTCATTATATAAGCTGATTCCCATTGTATTCGGATTATTTTCTACGAGTGTAGTCATGACACTGGCCATTAGCAAGAATTGGTCTCACGGAGATGAGTTGACGTATTTCTGGACAATGATTGCGGCAATAGTTGTTGGCGTGCTTGGATTTGCATTCCACTTGTCGGGTGATCTCGCGGACAACGGCCGTCTCAGCATCGAGAGAATCCTCGTGTTTGCTCCGGTTCTCGCCCCGTTGCTGTATTCCGATTTGGGAATACTCGGACTTATCATAGTGGCAAACCAGGAAGGCGAGTAGAGTTTCTGAAAAATGTGATCGTACAGCAAAATCCCATGCAGATATCTTTAAAAAGCTAACAGTTCCAGCCAATTCACGTTGACTTTCATGCCATTGGTACCTAAATTAATTGTCCCGAAAAAGGTTCGGAACAAGGCTTTTCTGAAAGTGCCCTTCGGGCCGGCGGAACACGGCTGCGTGCCAGAACACCGGCACCTCGTGTGCATGCGCGCCGGGGTGGCGGAACTGGTAGACGCGAAGGACTTAAAATCCTTTGACCTCTAAAAGGTCGTGCGGGTTCAAGTCCCGCCCTCGGCACAGTTTTACCCGCGGGCGATTAGCTCAGTTGGTTTAGAGCGCTACATTGACATTGTAGAGGTCAGAAGTTCGAATCTTCTATCGCCCACTGAAAGCAGAAATTGAGAAGAAAGAAAAAAGGCTCACGTGAAAATTGTAGTTGCGAAAGAAATATCACTTCGAAGAAAAGAATTCATTCGAACAAGTTGGGAATTAACAAGTAAAATGTCCTTCCGATAAGTATGGGGTTTGGTTTACTCCGTTGATGTGCAATCTCTCCGACCTTTTTAATACAAAAAAGCGTTATGCCTAAAGTAAAACTCCCCGATAATTCCATATTACAGGTCGATTCCTCTGCGCCGGCGATCGAAGTCGCAAAGAAAATCAGCCGCTCGTTGGCGGAGGAGGCACTTGCTGTGAAGATCGACGGAAAAACCTCGGATCTTAACGCTCCTATTATAGATGATTGCGAACTCAGGTTCCTGACCTTCGACGATCCGGAAGGACGCGAGGTCTATTGGCACAGCAGCTCGCATTTGATGGCACACGCCATCCAATCAATTTTCCCGGAGGCAAAATTCGGGGTTGGTCCTGCAATCGAAGACGGATTTTATTATGACGTCGACGTCAATAAGACTTTGTCTCCTGCAGATCTGGAAGCGATCGAAAAAAGGATGCATGAAATAGCGGAGCAGAACAGTCCGTTTGTTCGAAAAGTTGTCGACAAAGATGCGGCATTAAAATTTTTCAGAGATAAGAAAGATCCATACAAAGTCGAGATCATCGATGCCCTCGACGAGACGATAACTTTTTACAGCGAAGGCGATTTTACCGATCTCTGTCGCGGCCCGCACGTTCCATCGGTGGGTAAATTGAAATACTTCAAACTTCTCGGCACAAGCGGAGCATACTGGAGGGGCGACAGCAAAAACAAAATGCTCCAGCGCGTTTACGGCGTCTCGTTCCCGAAGAAAAAGATGCTCGAAGATCATCTCAAGATGCTGGAGGAGGCGAAGCTGCGCGACCATCGAAGGCTCGGACGCGAGCTTGAACTATTCGTGTTCCACGATATAGCTCCCGGTGCACCGTTCTGGCTCCCGAATGGAATGATAATCTTCCGCGAACTCGAAAAATTCATTCGCGAGGAACTCGACAAGCGGAATTATCTCGAAATATCGACCCCGATGCTCGTGAAAAAAGATTTGTGGGAACAGTCGGGACACTGGGGACATTATAAACAAAACATGTTCATCCTCGACGTCGAGGAGGATACATATTCTCTGAAGCCGATGAATTGTCCGGAAAGCAGCTACGTGTATCGATTTAAAACCAGAAGCTACCGCGACCTTCCGCTTCGCTATTCTGAAATCGGCAGGCTGCACCGCAACGAAATTTCCGGCGCACTCGGCGGAATGTTCCGCGTCAGACAAATAACGATGGACGATGCCCATATTTATTGCCGCCCCGACCAAATCCTGTCGGAGATAAATGACCTTATCGGTCTCGTAAAACATGTCTATGCCCTTTTCAGATTCGAAGTCTCTTTCAAACTCTCGACTAAGCCGGACGACGGCATGGGCGATCCAAAGCTCTGGGACCAGGCGGAAGCCGCACTGAAACAGGCGTTGGAACAAAACGGAATTAAGTACGACATAAAAGAAAAGGACGGCGCTTTTTACGGACCCAAGATCGACATTCAAATCAAAGACGCCATCGGACGAGAATGGCAGGTTGCCACAATTCAACTCGACTTCGTCATGCTTCCCGAGAGATTCGATCTGACTTACGCCGATGCCGACGGGCAGGCAAAAAGGCCGGTTGCAATTCACCGGGCCATATTCGGTTCATTCGAAAGATTCGTCGGCATATTGACCGAGCACTACGCCGGAGCATTTCCCGCATGGCTTTCGCCCGTGCAAGCGGCAGTTCTTCCGATCACCGATTCCGTCAACGAATACGCAAGATCTGTCGTGGAGGCCTTGGCCAAAGAAAATGTCCGGGTCGAGCTTGATGATCGCAACGAAAAAATCGGATTTAAAATCCGTGAATGGGAAACAAAGAAAGTTCCTTATATGTTGGTTGTTGGACAAAAGGAAAAGGATACCGGGAAAGTTGCAATTCGCAAGCACCATGAAGGCGACAAAGGAGCATCGCCGCTTTCAGAGTTTATCTCGATGATAAAAAACGAAATAGCAAACAAAACATAGGAGACGCCTATCAACATACCTAAACTCAGAATCAACAACGAGATCAAGGCACCGACTGTGCGCCTGATCGATTCCGACGGAAAACAGCTGGGGGTTATGCCGCCGCGAGAAGCTTTGAAGCTATCCGAGACAAGAGGTCTGGACCTCGTGGAGATCGTGCCGACGTCCAACCCACCGGTCTGCAAACTTGTCGATTACGGGAAGTACATGTATGAGCTGACGAAAAAAGAAAAAGCGAAAACGAAGGGACAGTCTTCCGCACAGCTCAAGGAGATACGCTTCCATCCAAACACCGACGACCACGACTTCCTTTTTAAATCGAGACATGCAAGAGAATTTTTGGAACAGGGACATAAGGTAAAAGGAAGCGTTTTCTTTAAAGGACGGGAGATAACATACACAGCTCTCGGTGAGGATCTTCTAAAGAGGTTCATGGAATTCCTCGACGATGTCGGTAAAGTGGAACAGTTACCCAAGCTGGAAGGAAAGAACATGGCCGTGATCATAGCTCCCGATAAATCCAAAAAGAAAACCGCTTCGTCCGCGAAGCGAGGCGAGTCGGCTCCGAAGAATTCGGAAGGAACACCTTCGCCGAAGGTTCAAGTAGTCGAAAGCACTTCGTCACATCAGGAGCAGGGACAGATCAAGAAACAAAACGACACAAAGGAGAATTGAATGCCGAAGACAAAAACAAATCGTGCTATGGCAAAGAGGATAAAGAGGACTTCAAGCGGCAAATACCTTCGCGAGAAAGCATTCAGAAGTCATATTTTGACATCGAAAACTCGTAAAAGGAAACGTCAGCTTAGAAAGGCCGGGGTTCTCGACAAGACCGACGTGGGACGTGTCCGCGGCATGTTGAACCAATAACCCGCCTGCACGATAAAGCGCCGCGGGACACTATCGATTAGTCTTGAGAAGTTGCGGCACGGAGTCGTGAATTTTTGGCGAGAGTGTGTTATATTTGAGACGTTAACGGAGAAATTATAAAATGCCACGTTCAAAAAATAAAGTAGCTTCCCATAGAAGGCGGAAGAAAACGCTTGAATTAGCGAAAGGATCCTGGGGCGCACGCAGCAAGGTACACACTGTTGCAAAGCACCATGTCGAAAAGGCGCTCCAACACGCGTACAGGGATCGCAGGAAAAAGAAACGAGAGTTCAGAAGTTTGTGGATTGTCCGCATCAATGCCGCGGCCCGCGAAAACGGGACGACATACTCGCGCTTGATAGCTGCACTCGCAAACAAGGAAGTTACAATAAACAGAAAAGTTTTGGCCGACCTAGCCGCGAATAGTCCGGAGACATTCAAGGAAGTCGTCCATTTTGCTTTTAATTAATACGATCTTCCTGCGCTCGGAAATTCGGGTCTTCTGAAACGCAGGAAGATTTTTTGTATTCGGACAACAATCGTTCCTGGATTTTTTTATCGGAATGACGAGAAGACAATATGCTCGATGAAATCGCAAGACTGAAAGAAGAAGCCACCGCTGCGATCGGCAGATTGAATTCTGCGGAAGACTCCGAAGATTTTCGACTGACATATCTATCGCGCAAGGGTCTCCTCGCGCAGCTCTTCGAGAAAATGAAAGATGTACCTGCAGAGGAGCGGCCCGCATTCGGCAAATCACTGAACACTCTTCGAGACTTCCTGGAATCAGAATTTGAGTCGGCAAAAAAAAGGATAGAGGACCGGAAATCATCCACGAGCATGAAAGTCGATCTTTCGGTGCCCGGACGAAAGAGATATGTCGGGCGGAAACATCCGCTGACCCGGACCCTCGAAGATATAAAGAAAATCTTCATCGGCATCGGCTTCGGAATCGCCGACGGACCGGAAATCGAAGATGATTATCACAACTTTGAAGCTCTCAACTTTCCGCCGGATCATCCCGCACGTGACATGCAGGATACTTTTTTTGTGAAAGGCGATACCGGGAAATATGTCTTACGAACACACACATCTAACGTTCAAATTTGGGTAATGGAACAGAATAAGCCGCCCGTTCGTGTCATAATGCCGGGGAGATGTTACCGCAACGAAGCGGTCAGCGCACGGGCCTATTGCATGTTTCATCAGGTCGAGGGATTGTATGTGGATAAAAATGTCAGCTTTGCGGAGCTGAAAGGAACAATCTCTTTCTTCGCAAAGGAACTTTTCGGCACGGACGTGAAGACTCGCTTCCGTCCGAGTTTCTTCCCGTTCACAGAGCCGAGCGCAGAGGTTGACGTAAACTGCTTTATCTGCGGCGGGAAAGGATGCCGCGTCTGCAAATATTCCGGTTGGCTTGAAATCTTAGGCTGCGGCATGGTCGACCCGAATGTTTACAAATTTGTAGGCTACGATCCCGGCGAAGTAAGCGGCTACGCATTTGGAATGGGAATCGAACGACTCGCGATGCTTCGTTACGGCATCGATGATATCAGACTTTTTTTTGAAAACGATCTCCGCTTTTTGAATCAGTTTTAAATTCCACCCTTTTTTCTAACGAATTAAGGTTGGAGTGACCTTGTTCTTATAGATTACGGCAATTCGGTGCTTGAAAGTATAATTCTAAATTCGCCATGAAAATATCTCGAAGTTGGCTCGAACAATTCGTTGACCTCTCGGCAATAAGCGACCACGACATTTCCTCCCGCCTGACAATGTTGGGGATCGAAGTCGAATCATTCGAAAACCTTTCCGAGAAGTATAAAGGATTTGTAGTCGGTTCCGTTCTCGAAGTTGAGAGGCACCCGAATGCAGACAGGTTGAGTTTATGCAAGGTTGACGTCGGAGGTGAAATCAAGAGCATCGTCTGCGGCGCCCCGAATGTCGCCGCCGGACAAAAAGTCCCGGTTGGACTTGTCGGCGCTCTCGTGCCTCATAACCAGCATGACCCGGACGGGAAACCGTTCGAGCTCACAAGAGCAAAAATACGGGGCGTCGAATCGGAAGGCATGATTTGCTCTGCAGGAGAGCTTGGCATTGGAGATGACAAAGATGGCATCATGGTACTCGAGAGCGATGCCACGGCCGGCAAGCCGCTTTCTGAATACTTGGGATTGAATGATACGATTTTCGAAATCAGCGTGACACCGAATCGCTCGGATTGCCTTTCTCATTTAGGAATCGCGCGAGAGCTCGCTTCTGCTTACGCAAAGAAACTCAAACAAAAGAGAATGCCCCCCCGAGAATCGGAAGAAGCGATTGCCGGAACTGCAAAGGTCGACGTCGCGGATCCAGACTTGTGCCCTCGCTACTCCGTACGCGTTATCGAAAACATAAAAGTTGGGCCTTCGCCGCGATGGCTGAAGATTGCCGTCGAGAAAGCCGGTATGAGGTCAATCAATAACGTAGTCGATGCGACTAACTACGTGATGCTTGAACTCGGTCAGCCGCTCCACGCTTTCGATTTGGGTCTGCTTAAAAGAAAACATATTGTGGTTCGAAGGCCGAAGCCAGATGAAAAAATTTTCGTCACTCTCGACGGCAAAGAGAGAAATATCGGACCCGATATGCTCATGATTTGCGACATTGAAAAAACCGTGGCCATCGCGGGCGTCATGGGCGGCATGAATAGCGAGATAAGTTCCGGAACGACGAATATCCTGATCGAGAGCGCAAACTTCCTGCCGTCCTCGATTCGCAGGACGTCAAGGGCACTCGGACTCTCCACGGAAGCGTCGTACAGATTTGAACGCGGCGTCGACCCGAATTTGACTCCGCTTGCACTTGACAGAGTTGCCGAGATCATCAAAGAAACTTCGGCCGAAGAAACTAAAATCGCTAAGGGGATTATAGACATTGCCTCGCAGAAATTTGCTCCGAGACGACTGGAGCTGCACGTCGAGAATGTCAATCGAATCCTTGGAACTCGTTTAGCCTCCGGCGAAATAAAAAGATATTTGGATTCCATTGAAATAATCACAGAAAAAAAATCCGAAACAGTTTTGACATGTTCCGTTCCGACATTTCGCGGCGACATCGAGCGCGAGGCAGACCTCATCGAAGAGGTTGCCCGCGTCCACGGCTATGAGAGGATCGACGAAGCAGTACAAACACGGCTTGTGTTTGACACGCGTTTCAAAGAGAGCAAAACTGTTGAAGACATCAGGAATTTTCTCGCGGGCGCCGGTTTCAACGAGATCATAACAAATTCACTTCAGCCGACGGAGACGGCTGCTGTGTTCGAAGCGAGTCATGTGTCCATCGCAAACCCGATCAGCGAGGACATGGCTGCGATGCGTACCACCATGCTGCCGGGAATGCTCGATACAATCAAACGAAACATCTCTTACGGACAAAAGAGCATGAAGCTGTTTGAGCTCGGCAAGGTATATTCACTGGACGGGAAAAACCAGAAAGTGGGAAATTTTCTTGAAAAAGAAAGATTTTCCCTCGCACTGACAGGCTTATCGGATCCTTCTTCCTTCGATAGGAAGGAGTTTGAATTCGATATCTTCGATCTGAAATCTGAAATCGAGCGCATTTGTGATCATCTCAACCTTGACTCTTGGGACTTTATTTCTTATGATAATACGAAAGAATACGAGGAATCGCTAAAGTTATTTGTAAACGGCGTAGAGGCCGGTAATGCAGGACAAATTGCCGCGAACTTGCTGAAAAGATATGCGATCGAGCAGAATGTTTATTTTGCCGAGCTTGATACCTCTCTTATTGCTTCAGCTGCGAAAGCAAACATCAGATTCCAGCCTCTCCCAAGATTTCCGTTCGCTTCCATCGACCTCGCGTTCTTTGTCAACCTTGAAACTCCTGTCGGTGACCTTGTGAGCTCACTCAGGGGTGTTGCAGAAGATTTGATAAAAGATATTTCTGTTTTCGACATTTATTCCGGTAAAGGCGTACCGGAGGGAAAGAAAAGTGTCGCGTTTACCGTTTCTCTTGGCAGCGATACGAGAACTTTGAACGATAATGATATCGCAAGGTTCATCGAAAGTGCCGAACAAACACTGAGCAAACGGTTTTCTACGACATTAAGGAAACAGCTCGATGATCAATCGAGTGATTTTAGGGAGAAGAACTGATGAGCATAGATACAAGTTCAGAAGAACAGACGGCTCTGACTATGAAGAAACAGCTTCTTGGAGAGCTGTGGAACGAGATCAGGAGAGCGGTCGAAATCCTAAAATCGGCTCGCAGCGAAAACGAATCGCTGAAACAAAATCTCGCGAAGGCGGCTGCAGAGATTCAAAAACTGAAGTCTCAAGTGGCCGAACTCGAGAGGATGTTGACGGCAAGAGAGACATCCTCGTCGGGTATTTTTGAAGAACGGGAAAAGAACCGTCTGATAGAAGTTGCGAAAGATTTGATAACAAAAATTGATTCTCAACTTAGTTTGATTTGATTTCGGAGCAGGCAATGGAAAAGAAAAGTATTCGAGTGACAATATTGGGCAGAGAATACCCGCTCCGCGTGGAAAATGAAGAGAAGGCTCTCAAAGTTGTAGCTTATGTAGATTCACTATTGAATGAATTGATCGAGAAGAATCCTGGGGCGCCTACATCAACCGTCGCAGTGATTGCTGCTTTGAACATAGCTGAACAATTATTTGATTTAAAAGAACGAGTACAAAACGAAGGGATTGAGATAGCGGATCTTGTTGGAGTGCTGAGCTACTTAAGAGAAAATTTTCCGATAGAAGCAAACTAAGTTCTTTAAAATACTTTTTTGAAATTTTAAGCCGTAGCGTCGCCGTGGTTACACGTGAAAGAACTGCTAAGTAAAAAATTATGGGAGCCCGGCTCGTGAACGAAAAATGCAGGCCTCATCCCTGCGGTATTTATGATATCGTCAGAGACGATCCGTTCAGGATTGCAGTGGAAGCATGACTCGTTCAGGAGGGCACCCACCGTGTCAAGATGGGGTTCTTTCCTATCTTCCACGTGCACGCTGCGGCTTTTTTATATAAACCCGGAGGTCCAATATGACAACATTGGTAACCGCTGCGCTCTGTGCCATAGCTGCATTCATTGGAGGATGGCTCGTTCAAGTTGCTTCGACAAAAAGAAAACTAGGAACTGTCACAGAACGCTCAAAACAAATCCTTGAAGCGGCCGAGCGCGAAGGTAATACGGTAAAAAGAGAAAAGCTGCTTGAGGTAAAAGATGAGTGGATTAGAAAAAAACAGGAACTCGATAACGAATACAACGCAAAGCAAAGAAAATTCCAGAATGTCGAAAAGCAGTTAAGCCTGAAAGAGGAGAGCCTCGATCACAAGGGAGACCAGCTAAGGCAACAGGAGAAAAACCTCCGTTCCCTTGAAACAGAGCTGCGGGAAAAATCGAAAACGATCCAATCGAAGGAATCAGAGGCAGCACGTCTGGTTCAGCTTCAAACGGAGAAACTTGAAAAGCTGGCAGGCGTGTCCCGCGAAGAAGCAAAAAAGCTCCTGATGGAAAATCTCACCAACGAAGCAAAAAGCGAAGCGGCGTTAGAGTTGCGAGAGATCCGCGAGAAAGCACGCATCGAGGGAAAGAAGGATGCCCAGAAAATCATCGTGCAGGCAATCCAGCGCACGGCAGCCGACCATTCCGTCGAAACAACTGTCAGCGTCGTCAACCTACCGAACGAGGAGATGAAAGGAAGAATCATCGGCCGCGAGGGAAGAAACATACGTTCGTTTGAAGCGGCAACGGGCTGCGACATAATCGTGGACGACACGCCGGACGCGGTTGTAATCTCAGGGTTTGATCCGTTCCGACGAGAAGTCGCTAAGATCGCATTGGAGCGGCTCATCCTCGACGGCAGAATTCATCCGACAAAGATCGAAGAGGTCATCGATAAAGTCCGATGCGAACTCGAAGAGGAAATGGTGCAGATCGGAGAGGACGCGCTTCTCGAAGTCGGAATCCATGGTGTCCATCAGGAAATCGTGAAGTTACTCGGCAGGATGAAATACCGCTCAAGCTACGGTCAAAACGTCTTGCAGCACAGCATAGAGGTGGCATTTCTGAGCGGTCTCATGGCGGTCGAGATCGGGCTCGATTCGACTCTTGCAAAACGTGCAGGGCTCTTTCATGACCTCGGGAAAGTGGTGGACAAAAATGTGGAAGGTCCTCATGCGCTGCTGGGCTATGAAATTGCCAAGAAATACGGAGAGCACCCGGCCGTTGCAAACGCCATCGGCTCGCATCATGAAGATATCGAGATGGAAACACCGATCGCGGCCATCGTACAGTCGGCAGATGCAATAAGCGGTGCAAGGCCGGGGGCAAGACGGGAATCGCTCGAAGGTTACGTCAAACGACTCGAGAAGTTAGAAGGCATCGCCAACTCCTTCTCCGGCGTTGGAAAGACTTATGCAATTCAGGCAGGCCGGGAAGTCCGGGTCATCGTTGAGCCTGAAAAAGTGAACGACCTTTTCGCGGATCAACTCGCTCATGAAATTTCACATAAGATACAGGAAGAGATGGAATATCCCGGTCAAATTAAAGTTACTGTGATCCGCGAGGTTCGCAGCACCGCCTATGCCAAATAAGATCCGCCATTTGAAGGTCGGACTGACCGGAAACATCGGCAGCGGCAAATCCACCGTCGCCAGACTATTTGCTGAACTTGGCGTGCCAACCTTCGATGCGGACCATATCGGCCATGCGCTCCTCGAATCCGATAAAGAAGTAAAAGCGCAGATCATTGAAATCTTCGGAAAGCAAATTCTTGTCGACCGCAAGATCAGCCGCCCAGAACTCGGTAAAATTGTTTTCAGCGATCCGAACAAAAGAACCCAGCTTGAACAAATTCTGCATCCAGCTATTATGGATACGATCAACGAGCGCATCATGGACCTTCCTGATCTCCCAATCGTTCACTACGCTGTCGTGGAAGGAGCCTTAATCTACGAAGCGGGCGTCGGAAAAACTTTCGACTATGTCGTTCTTATCACGGCAGACAGGGAGCTTGCGATAGGCCGGGCGGCAAAAAATTTAGGCATGAAGAGAAACGATGTTATAAAGAGATTGAATGCGCAGATGCTGCAGACTAAAAAGGAGAAGTTAGCCGATTTCATAATTGCCAACAATGGAACGGTAGAAGCTCTAAAACATCGAGTGCATCTGCTCCACTCCATCATCTTAGCTTTATCAAAGGGGCCGGTTGACGATGATTGAAATAAATTTCACAAAGATGAACGGGGCAGGGAACGATTTCGTCGTCATCGACAATTATCATCACACACTAAACGTCGATCTCCCTGCCCTTGCACAGGCCGTGTGCGCAAGAGGATTCGGAATCGGCGCCGACGGTATCCTGCTTCTCCAGAAAGGCGACCGGGCAGACTTCGAAATGTATTACTTGAATTCCGACGGCAGTGAAGGCGGAATGTGCGGCAACGGAGGGAGATGCATCGCAAGATTCGCCGTGCTGAACGGGATATGCAAGCCACGAACAAATTTCATTGCCCATGGCTGTGATTACTCCGCCGAAGTCATCGATGCGGATAAAGTAAAACTGCACTTTCCCGTCCCTGAAGAAATCACACCGTCGAAGAAAATACCCGTTGACGGAAAGCTTTTCGATGCAGTCTATGTCCATCCGAACACCGACCACACAGTCTTGATCGAGGGCTTCGGCAGGATTGACGCCGCTGATCTGACAACTCTCGCCAGAAAAATACGATATAACTTTGATATCTTCCCTCGCGGAACAAACGTCGACCTCATAGAAAAAAAAGATGGCAGCAAGATCCGCATGAGGACTTATGAACGCGGGGTCGAAAACGAAACTCTTGCATGCGGAACCGGAGCAGTCGCGAGCGCGATAGCTGCTTCAGTAAGGTACGATATGCAGTCTCCGATTGAAATTATTACAACCAGTAAAGAGATACTGACAGTGCACTTCGAGAGAAACAAAGAGAAGTTTTCGAACATCGTGCTTGAGGGGAGCGCGAGGGTAGTGTTTCAAGGAAAAATTCTGTACGACGAAAAGAACAACAAAATAATGGATTTGATGGACGGTGCCGGGCATTACAAAATGTGATCTGACAACGGAAAAATGGATAAGGAAAAGTTCGAGATGCTTGTGGAAAAGGCTTTCGAAGAGCTTCCGCAGGAGTTCAAGTCAAGGATCGAAAATGTTCATGTCGTCGTCGAGGATCTGCCCGACGACGTCGACCTGTCGGGCGCAAGAGTGAAGAACAAATATTCCCTTCTCGGATTATACGCCGGCATCCCGTTGAAAAAGAGGGGGGCAGACTACGGAGTATATCCGGTGATTCCGGACAGAATAAAATTATTCAAGGAAAACATAGAGCGAATCAGCAGTAACGATGATGAGGTTGAATTAAAGATAAGAGAAGTCCTGGTACACGAGGTCGCACACTATTTCGGGATGACCGACCAGGAAATCAGAAAGGCGGGCTATTGATCTGGAATCTCTGCTGAACCAGTACGGTTATCTGATCATCTTCGTGTTGACCCTCTTTGAGGGAGAGACCGTACTCATTATCGCCGGCATCTTAGCTTACCAGGGGCTGCTGAATGTCGAACTCTCCATTCTCTCCGCGTTCCTCGGGTCGACGATCGGCGATCAGATGTATTTCCATCTCGCCCGTCATGAAGGCTACCGTTTCGTAAAAAGATTCAGATACATCTGGGGAACTCTTCCACGAGCTGAAAAATTCGTCAAGCGTTACGGAATGTACGCCGTCTTTTTTTCGCGCTATCTTTACGGTTTGCGTCTTCCACTCGTAGTAATGTGCGGATTAGTAAGGATGCCTCCGATCAGGTTCAGCATTTATAATGCCGGTTCCGCATTGATTTGGGCTGTTTCTTATGGTTTTCTTGGTTATTTTTTTTCTGAAGCGATCGGATTGGTCGTCGGAATCAAGAATATAGAATTTATTACGGCGGCGGTGATCGCGATTGCAGCGGTTATTTATTGGATTTTTAGGACGGCGCAAAGTCGGAAGACTCCTGCGGAGTCCTCGATGAACTCCAAACCAATTGCAGAGGAACCAAAACAGGAGGAATAAATGTCGAAAGTTTTACTGCAAATCAACTACGAAGTACAGCCATCCAAACGCGAGGAGTACCTCGCCTTGATCAACGAGTTGAAGTCCGGATATGAATCTTCCAACATCGCAAAGCTGGAATTGTTCGAGGTTCAGGGCTCGCCGAATAATTTCTGGGAGATCTATACATACGAGAATGAAGAGGCTTTTCAAACCGCGGACGACAGCGCTTTCGATGAGATGGTTCAGAAAATAAACGATTGCCTCGTTCCCGATAAACTCCGCTCATATACGCTGCACCAGATATGACGGAGTAAGTCGACAATCAAAAACCGGATGTAAGAAGCGGAAGGCACCAGTAAAAGTCCGGCGTCCGGCTCCCTGCATTTTGGTTCCGTCTCTTCTTCAAAATGGTTTTAATCGCAGTAATTATTTTCGGATTCACCTACCTGACGATTTCCGCGCAGAGACTACCTTACTTCCATTTAGACAGAACATCCGGTGCCATGGTCGGGGCGGTCGCAATGATCGCATTCGGTGTTCTTTCCATTGACCAGGCTTACCAATCTTTAAATCTCGATACGATTGTCCTTCTTCTGGGAATGATGATCGTTGTCGCATACCTGCAGATGAGCGGGTTCTTCGATCTCGTCGCCGCGTTTATCCTGAAGCGGGCACACACGGGCAGCAGACTTCTCTTCACGATAATAATTTCGAGCGGAGTTCTCTCCGCGTTCTTTGTCAACGACACGATCTGCGTGATGATGACGCCGTTCGTACTCCTTCTGACGAGCCGCTCTCAGGCCGATCCGAAGCCTTACCTGATCGCACTCGCGACCAGCGCAAACATCGGAAGCGCCGCAACGCTCGTCGGAAACCCCCAGAACATGCTCGTCGGGACATTTTCACACTGGCCTTATCTGAGATTTTTCTTTGCAATGCTCCCCATCGCGGCGATAGGACTGGCGATAGATTTCTTCGTGCTGAAACATTTTTTCAGACATAAATTGAACCAACCGCTCAAGCCGCACGAGGTGGAGCATCATCACAGAATCGACCGGCCGCTCCTGTACAAATCGCTTCTTGTTATGTTGATAATAATAGTCGGGTTTTCCGCCGGCGTACAACTGGCGTTCATGTCAATATTGGGTGCAGCGATTCTCATACTTGCGGCAAACAAAAGACCCGATGAAATATTTGCGAAGATAAACTGGTCGCTGCTTTTATTCTTCGCGAGCTTGTTCATAGTCGTCGGCGGGATCAACCGCGTCGGTCTCGTGGACCGGGCACACGATGTCCTGGAAGGATATTTCTCCATCTCCACCTTCCAGCAGATCATGAGTTTTTCATTCGCTTCTCTCATTCTCTCAAATATCGTCTCCAACGTTCCATATGTGATGGTGGTCAGGCACTGGATCGCTTCGTTCAATTCGCCGATGCTGATGTGGCTCGTGCTCGCGATGAGCTCGACGTTTGCAGGCAATTTGACGATCGTCGGGTCGGTGGCGAACATGATCGTGCTCGAGCTTTCGAAGGAGAAAGCGCCGTTCAGGTTCTGGGAATTCACGAAGGTTGCCGGAACGATTGCGCTTCTGACGTGGGGAGCCGGGACGGCGATACTGATTGTCTACGGAATGCTAATGAAGTTTTGAAGAGAGTGTAGACTCCCTTTCCAAACGTTCAGACAGTTACTCCAAACGCTGCGGCAGCAACTCCAAGTGCTCAGACAGTGACTCCAAACGCTGCGGCATCATCTCCAAGTGCTCAGACAGTCACTCCAAATGCTGCGGCAACCTCTCCAAGTGCTCAGACAGTCACTCTAAACGCTGCGGCAACCTCTCCAAGTGCTCAGACGGTTGTTCCAAGTGATCAGACAGCCCATCCAAGCGGTTTTTGAGCTTATTTTAAGGTTTTGCGGTCAGATCGGGAAGGATTTGGGGGTCGTAAAACGGCTAAATTGCCGCGATGAGGCTCAGTTCGAGAGTTTTACAAGGGGGTTACTTGAGGAAGATACGACCCTGGGGGGAAGAGGAAGAGAAAGGGGAGATAGAGAGGGTTATGAATGAATTCATTCCATCGGCCTGGGCGGCTGGGTCGGTAACATTTTTTGTTCAAGTTGTTTGATCTTTGATTCACCAATTTCCCTAGCTCTAATAGCCATTGACCTTGTCTGCTCGATATTATCAACAAATCGCTGAAGTTCTCTAATTGCTTGTTCACGTGAACGATTAAAGGTACGCTCGATTGCTGGAAGTTGACGAAGAGTTTCTGTCATTGAATTTACTCCGTCTAACTCAGCAGATGCCCCCTCTTCTATTTTATGAAGACCCAGTAGAAAATTTTTTAATTGAGTGATTTCAGAATCATTTTTGAATTCCTGGATTCTAATTGCTGCTTCCATTGCAGTTCGCGTATTCGACAAAACTTGTGTGTATTTGTCATTTCGTTCCGAAAGCGATCGAGAATAACTCGCCAAAGCTTCAGCGTACAACATTACATTACTTTTTATCTTACGTGCAGAAGTTGAATCGGGATGCGCCGATAATGACTGGATATTTTCAGTCAAAGCATTGGTTTTGTCTGTAAGTTGCAATGTATCTTGTGTATATGAGTTTTGAATTTCAGTCAATATTTCGAAGCCTTCTTCCATATTCACTAAGTAATCAAGAAGGCCTAATTCGCCTTCAGAAATCACTTCTTTCTCTTTCGATGGATGTAGCAATTGAGCATATTCCGGCAAAAAATCAGTAATTGGGCCACCAAAAGAAGATTCGTTTGATAGATAGCCACGAAGTAATTCCAAAACTTGATCTTTTGCTCTCATGATATCCACAAAGTGACTTGTATATGAAACCACTCGGTATGAACGCAAATCAAACGGTAAGTCGTTTATTTCTTGAGTCAGCAGTATTATGGGTTTGCAAAACGAATGAGCAATGCCAAGTTCATAATACACATTAGGATTTGAATCTGTGAGATCAGCGACAATTATATCACTGTCAACAATTCCACGGAGAATATCCTTTAATATGTTTTGAGAATTTCTGATGTCATCAGCTCGTTTAACACTAAATCCAGCCTCTTCACAGGTTTTGGTAATGAATATAGAATATATTTCATCAAATGATTCACCAAAAGGCATTATAACAAAAGCATTCTGTTTCTCTGTCATGGTTTTATTCATTTTTATCCTTAGATAATCCACCTAACTATGATTAGCTGCCACACATCCGCATAGCATTCCGGCAGTAAGAACGCTGCGTCCCATCTTCTTTCGTGCCACAATGGAATTTAAGTGGAGGTTATTGAAGAAACAAACTTGGCGCATTTCTCACGGGCATTGCTCCATCAGTCAACACGATCCGCTGGTCAGGGCGTGGATTTAACAAACACTAATAAATATTACAATGGTTGTTTCATCTATATCTTGTAATATCTTGGTAAATGGAGCATTATGATATTTCTCAAGCAAGGCTTTTTTCCCATTTCTGAATTCTTGACGCATCTCCTCACATTCAGGGGCCCATTTTTTCATGTCTTCATCTGTATACCCCGAATCTCTATATTGATCACCATATTTCTCAATAAGTTCTTTATAGTACTGCTCACAAGATTTTCCTTTTACGTCAGGATCAATATCAAAAGGCCTTATAAAATCTTTAAACTCCAAATCGAATTTTATTTCTTGTATTCCTTCACAAGAATTGCTTATTTGTTTAAGCCGTTGATACCAAGCTTGGGACGGTTCCCAAAAATTCTCTTCACCTTTCCAGCCATCATTGACCTCCCTATATAGATTTTTGTTTTTTCTTATATGCGACAAGCATTCAATTAATACTAATGAATCGCGGCCATGAAGTCTCTCATTAAAATGAGAATTATACAACGAAATAAACCCTTTGGAAGAATCTGGGTTAAGAAAATAATTCCTTGTATATTTTCCGATGTTTATTTCTGCTTTATATAAATCAACAAGATTGTTACAATTGATAAGCTCAGATGGATGAGACTTAATATTTTTCAAACATTCGACAACTACAGCTGTAGTTGGTATTCCATCATCAAAAAATTGCAAATGTTGAGATTGACATATACTTGGTAGAAATAACCAAAATATTAATGAACATAGGGTTTTCATTTTCTTCTCCAAAGTATTTGCGTCTAACAATGATTAACCTGCCGAGCATTGGCACAACACTCCCGCCAATAATCGCCGGGCATTGCCGGTGGTAAGAACATTTATTTTTGTGCTCACTTGATATTGGTTCGCACGTCCCATCTTATTTCGTGCCACGACAGAATATATATATGGAGCCGTAAAGCACATGCCGAGAAGAAGAATGTAAAATAATGTATGTAGCTTTAAGGCACATGTCAAGGAAAAGAGGGTAGAATAAATTTGCGGGGGTTATTGAAGGAACAAACTTGGCGCATTTCTCGCGGGGATCGCTACATCAGCCAGTGAGCGCCTTCTGCGCCATCCCGACATATTCTAGAACTGTTATTGATGTCGGGACTTGAGCGACCGGTTAGGTTGCGTTTTGCCGATAGTAGATGCAACAAAAAGCCTAATGAAATGATCATGCCTTATGTGTACTGAAAGTGAGAACGATGCCATCCTGTTCGTATTGGAATCCTTCAAAACCAGCCTTGGTCAGATACTGCTGTAATTCATCAAGTTCAAAAGTGTGAACCCAGGAATGTGTCTGCACAAAGCGATTGATCACTGTTTTCCCCGGAGCGAATGTCTGGACAGACAGAGGAGCGCCTGATTTCATGGTGCGCGCAATTTCGCGTAAAGAAAGTACGGTGTCGGAAAAGAGGTGGAGAGCACCGGAACACATAACCCCGTCAAAGACGGCGTTCTCAAATGGCAGCTCCTCTACGCAGGCTCGGGCGAGGTGAATCCCCGATACGTTTTCCCGCTCGACACAGACCTTGCCTTTCCGCAACATGCCCATCGAGATATCAACGCCGTAAATGTCTCTGGATGGCAACGCGATGCGCCGTCCGTAAGTGGCCGGTCCACAGGCCACGTCAAGCACGGATCCGGCTATGCCCTCGAATGCTTTTGAATGAAAACTTGTGACACTCTTGATGAACCGCGGAAAACCGCCACTGATACCGGATAGTTTCAGCATCACTGAGCCAAAGAGCTGGGAATCATAAACGGTGGAGAAAAAGTCCATCTTCTTGGCCATGCGTTCTAATGTTGTAATGCCGGCAGTTCCACCAAAGACGGGGGCAAGATTGGCCTGCGAATCTCCTGAAAGGAAGTCGGGAATACCGTCGACGATGGGATACGTCCGGTTACACTCACTGCAGTTGAGCAAGAGTTTCTCCAAACGGAGAGGGTGTTTACACTTCGGGCAAACAAATGGAATAAGATTTGTCTGATTGATTTCATTCATCTTGAATCCTTCCTATATGTTTACCAGAATTTTAAAAACACAACCTAACCATGATTATCCTGCCGTCCTTCCGCATAACACGCAGGCACTGAGAATGTCATGTGCAGGCGGAACGTTTGTTCTCGTCTCATTTCTAAAGTCGTAGGCTTAATATTGTTTCGCACGTCCCATCTAATTTCGTGCCACGACAGAATTTATGCGGAGGTTCATGAAGAAACAAACTTGTTGGTCATTTGACAACCCGTTACTCGAACCAGATCTCTATCTCGTATCCATCCGGATCACGAACGAAAGCATACGGCAAGCCCGGGCCAAACTCGCCTTTCGAGCTTACGGTCCCGCCCGCCTTCTCAACGGCCGCGACCGCGGCATCAATGTCTTCGGGCCGGGTCAGCCTGAAGCCAAAGTGAATGACACCCCCGGGATTTCCGGCCTCATCTGGGCGTCGTTCGAAGGCGATGACGTCATGGGGACCGGGCCCAAGAACTTGAATAGTGTTGACATCACGGAAGTATTCCCGAACGCCAAACACTGAGCTGTAGAAGCGGAGAGAGCGATCCGGGTCCCGTACGGAAAGTGCCAAGTGCGTGAGGCCATGAGTCACGATCATGGTAACCACCCCAGGAAAGAATGCCTAACCATAATTATCCTACCGCACATCCGCATAGCATTCCGGCAGCAAGAATGTCCTGTCCCATCTTATTTCGTGCCACGACAGAATTTAGGCGGAGGTTATTGAAGAAACAAACTTGGCATTCTTTTAGCGGAAGGTCGTTCATCAGCGTTAGCGATCGGTTAGAACACACGCGATAGAATGTTTGCTGTTCTTTCAAATTCTAACCGAATTCCTTTATTCGCTGCCAGAGTTTCGGCATGGGCTCTATCGGATCGCGGCATAGATAGATTCTCTTGACCCGGTTCTGATCGTCGACATACGGAAATTCATAGGTGGTGCAAAGTTTTACGGTGCGAAAAAAACTATCGATACGCCCTGGCCCTGAAATGATCACGATCATCACCTTCCCGGAATACTCGCGAGGGCCCCACAGCCAATAACTCATGTGGCGGCCGATAGCCCTGGGCAATCCCAGTGAAGGTCCGAAATAATCTACAGCACCTGACTCGCCATAGTGAAAGCCGAGAATTCCGCATTGCGTACGGTCTGAGTCAGGGAGCGCTTTATAGACGGACGCGACCGTTTTGGCAAACGCATCCCAGCCAATGCGCTGCCCGAAATATCCCGGAATCACTTTTGCGTCGTTCCGTTCCATCTGGATTTTTCCTTGCAGTCCCCAAAGTCGGGCATAGGAAACGAATGATTCAATAGGAAGGACAGGAAGACCAAACGGGAGAGTCGCTATACCCATCGAGACAATTGGAATAATAGCAGCCGTCCTGATCCATCTTTTCCCATGAGCTTCGGTCAGTCTGTCAAGGGTTACAGCACCGGCCGCAAGGAGGACTGGAATCGGGGGAATGAGGTAATAGAATTTCGATCGATTCATAAGATACACGACGAAGTAGACAACAATAGCAATTCCAAGCGGACGCATTGACGTCGATATCCTATGCGACAACAACTCTACCAGCCCGATCAGCCAGACAGGAAGAAGAAACAAGTTCAATGTAAATGCAAGTTGTCCGAGGAGTCCAGGAACCGAGATGTCCAGGTTTTTTTCGTGTGCAAGCCGTATGAACTCCACAGTAGGCCAACCATGGACAACCTGCCAGAGGATATGAGGAAAATACAGAGCGAATGCTACGGCGGCAGCAGTGTACGGAAAGCGCGTTCGGAACAGCCGCCGCTCGGGCGTCAGCACAAGGCCAACGAACAGACCGAAGGCGATTACCAGCATGGAGAGTTTTGTGTTCAAACCGATGCCAACCACGACACCAAACAGGACCCACAGATGTGCCGATCCCTTTTTAAGGATCAGGATAAACAGGTAAGATGCAAGTGTGACAAAGAAGACATCATATGCGTTCATTGAAACAAAACCGAACATCACCCAGAAGAAGGTTCCACAGAGGATTGTGAGTGACGCAAATGCAGATGCAAAACGACCGCCGCCGAGAGCTCGTGAAATCAACGCCGCAAGGATGATAGTCCCTGAACCGGCAAGTGCCGGCAGTACCCGGAGAACATATAGAGAGCTGCCAAAAAGCAGACTGAGCCTGGTTACCCAGGCGATGAAAGGGGGATGGTCGACATACCCGAAGTCAAGGTGCTGAGCACATGCGACATAGTACAACTCATCCGTGAAGATGCCGTAATTGTTCGCCGTCAGCATCAAGAGTGCAAAGAGGACGAGTGCAAATGCGAGCGGCAAGAATAAATATTCCAACGGGCGATTGAATCTCATATCAATCTCGATAAAATCAAATTTAGAAAATTCTTACGATTATGCTATGAGCAATTCCTACGTCCTAATCGTAATTACCCTGCCATATATACACATAACATTCTCTTCAATAAGCGATGAGCAGGCAGGAATATTTATTTTTATGTCCGCCTGATATTGTTTCGTGCCACGACAGAAATTAACCGGAGGTTATTGAAGAAACAAACTTAACATTCCCTCGCGGAGATTATTACGCCAGGTTGCCTGCCCATCGTCTTTTTGGCGGGAGTGATCGGCTAGGCAGCGATTCCTTATGCGTCATGTTTAGTTTTCTCTTTTCCCCATAATGAAATCGACCCATGATTGTGGAAGTTTTTCAAGAAAGGCGCCTAACCCCGACATATAACCAACCTGATATCTTACTCTCGGATTGTCTGCGATCAATATTTTTGAAATTAATATCGCGACCTTCTCCGGATCCGTTCTTTTTACACTAAACTGTCTCAGGTCTCTTTGCACTTTGATCAAGCGGTTCCTGTAAATGTCCAGTTTTTCTTTTGACCAATTATTGAACATGGCAGAAAGGTTATTTTCGGTTCGCTCCGAAGATGGCGTATTAATTCCACCGCACCGAACGAGGATATTCTTTATACCATCCGGACGGAGTTCCAGGTTTAAAGTCCTTGCCAAATAATTTACGGCAAAATCAGGAGCATGAATGTCGGCTACATAAGGAACGGGAAATAAACCGGGCGTGGATATCCAAAGAACCCTGCCTTTAGTGCGGCGCAACAGGGGAAGTAATTCTTGCAGCAATGATATTGGACCGACAAGCCGCTTCTCCAATTCCTCCCTGAAATTGGAAATGTTCATTAATTCGATGGGAGCAATCTGTCCACCTCCTGCAACATTGATGACGGTATATAGGGAAGGCAATTGATTGCTGTTTACCTGTTCTTTTATGGAATTAGCGGCAGAGTGTATTTGTTCCTGTTTTGTAAGGTCGAGCGGACACACCGGCTTCAGATTATTAAACCCGAGATTATTCAATGTCTCTACATCAGAATTCTTTCGAACAGCAGCCAGAACGGTATAACCCTGTCTCGCAAGATGAACAACAATTGCTTTTCCAATTCCCGAAGATGCCCCCGTTATTAAGACAGATCTTCCAGAGAAGTCATTCATAATTATGTCCTATTAAATTGTATCGAGTTTGCGACGGAGTTTAGTCGGAGCGTCACGACTGCCTGTAGTACAGCGTTGATGCAACGAAAGTATATAAGCCGGAGTCAGCGTCACCCCTAGTGCAAGGTGAAACATTTGCTTTCGTGTCATTTCAAAACTATTGAGTTGGCATAGTTTCGCATGTCCCACCTTATTTCGTGCCACGACAGAAATTAAGCGGAGGTATTCACTGAAAAAACATTTTTATGGACTTCATTAAACACCGGATGCATCGCCCTCCGGTGGGACTTTCAGCTCACGTTGCATCGCGGAGCAGTGCAAAGAGAAGCAGAAGACCTCTCCATGTCGCAACATCCTCGCCTCAATCTGCGCTTAGTTGTATCCCCACTCCGAAGCTCCATAAGTGCAGCGAGGAAGAATTCGGAAAATACTGGTAATCTATTTCCGGGAAAAGTTTTGTCTTCACTATCGGCACCGCAACTCCAAATGCTGCTGAACGAGAATTATTGATAGAAGCCGCGAAGGTCGCGATGCCACTGTTATCCAGAAAGTTAAGATCGCTGCTAAATCTTCCTACCGCATGGTAAAAAGAATAGTTAACATAAGGTTCGATCACATTAATATTTTTGCTGACAGTAACCCCGTACTTTGCATAAGAATACTCGCCGATAAGACCGGCATAACTGAAATTAAGACTGGCATCAAAAGCATCAAACGATCTCGGGTTCATCTGCCAACGCAACGAGCCTTCAAGAAATTTAACAGGATACCAGCGCATACTGGTTTCAAGTCTTAGCGGCAAACCGAAAGCTAATCCGACTGAAGGCACAAACGAGATCGGAAAATCTTTGGTGACACCTACCCGCACACGATTGCCATCTGAAGCGGTGTTAAGAATATAATCTGCGCCAAGCCTAGCCACTTCCTCGCCGGGTTCGAGCGTTCTTCCAGTGGTGTAATTGCTCGTAGCCATACATCCGCAGAAATTTTCTACCGGCAAAACGAGGAACAAGATAGAAAAAATAATATTTCCCTTTAATAATAACACTGGAATTTTTTTCATATCACAAGTTAGCTCGGCCCTATCTTTTTTGTCAATGTCGACGCACCATTGTCACATGTCCCATCTTATTTCACGCCACGACAGAATATATATATGGAGCCGTAAAGCACATGCCGAGAAGAAGAATGTAGAATAATGTATGGAGCTTTAAGGCACATGTCAAGGAAAAGTGAGCGCCCCCGCTGTGCGGGATCTTCGACTTGCGCCATCTCCCGTCAAAATATTTTTATGTCGGGATCCCGCAAGGCGGTGACCGCATATGCTATTTTAATAATAATGAGCGGGAAGGGTAGAATAAATTTGCGGAGGTTTGAGAAGAAACAAACTCAGCGAGGATTTCAAGATTTGATTTGCCGGTTGATTCCCGTGCAGGAGGTTCCCGAAGGGATGCCCACTATCGGCTACTCGAACAACCTCGGCGCCCAAATGGGGAACATGAACGTCCAGCCGAAATAAGATGTGAGGAGGAGGTGGATCGCTAGATACAGGGCGACGGCAAGGATCCAGTAAAGCAGGAGCTTCGGCACGGTGGGATTGAAAAAGAGGTACGAGAGGAGGATCTGCACAATCGGCAGGAGGGAGTACGATATCATATCCGACCAGTGGAATACCGAAATGAAAAGTTTACCAAGAAGGTAGGCAAATGCAGCGATCTCGAGCGCCTGCAAATACGGCAGCGGATGGATGCGCAGGATGAGTCCCGCGGAAACGATGATCGTTACGGCCATTGCGACGATTGAAATGAGAATGGCGACCGGGAAGGAAAGGGACATGTCCATTGTTTCTCCTCTTGTTTTGTCCTGCTAGATCTCTACGTCTTTTAGGTGTACACTATCCAAAATTAATTAACCGCCATGCATCGGCAAAACGTTCCCGCCAATAAGCGGCGGGCAGGCAGACAGTGAGAATGCTGTATGCAATTTGTCATTCCGACCGAATGAGTCCCGAATAATTCGGGACGAATGAGTGGAGGAATCTACCATCAACTAAATCCACATTTTCCGAATGGATCCCTTCGGGGCAGGAGTCTTATATGAGATTCCTCTGCTCCGGAGGCGCATCAGCCTTTGGCTGAGATTCTCCGCCTACGGCGTGTCCGGTTCTACAGCAAACCTATTGACTTATTAATTACCAACCGGCTTCTGCTTGAAATCAAATTTGATCAGCGTTGAATCGATGGGAACTATCAGCTTAAATGCCTGGAGATTGGGATCCACGGGAAAACAAATCTTTCCGCCTATGGCAGTATTTGGAAACAGAGTCGTTTTCCTCAAGGTGGCATTCTGCCAATAGTCTCGTTCTTTATTCAACCGATCTATCGTCGAGCTATATGTAATCTGGTTATCAGCTTCCGAATTCTCCAATGATTGCCGATTTTGATCTTCTTGTTTCTGTTGGGCTTCTGTCTTGTCTTTACCTATCGTGGCTACGTCGCCGACTAATTGAAGCAGTGCTGCCGCCGCATTGAGATTGTTGTTCGTCGAGTATGTGGCGTTTGCCTGTGCAGCCTGTTGGTCGATTCCTGCCAATTGCCTCTCGGGATTAATCGCATAAGTTGTATCGGTGTATCTTACCGTATCAAATACGTACGCGCCATGAACCATGTCATACCTGTCAACCATCCCGCGCTCATATGTTCCATAAAAATAGATGTTCTCAGGAGCCACCAGGACTGTGTCGGGTCCTTGATTCCCGACCACCATATAAAAGGTCATGGTCCTGCCTAATTCATTTTCAAATGCGACGGAAACCGAGATGCTGTCTTTTGACCCGGTCTGAAATTCCTCCCCCGAATACCAGACGGTGTTATTTGAGACTGGGTCCGCACGAAAAATGGTCTCCGGCATGGCGATACAACCCGCTAAATACGTGGAAAGTGCAATTGATGCTCCGATCAACAACGACGTTCTCATACAACCTCCTTTATGAGCTTCATGGTATTTGACGAGGAACGTCGGCGTTGGTTCAGCCGCTCCTCGGAGTCAAAACTAGAATCCACTATTGCTGGAGGGTCGATTGTACCAGGTTATCGTGAGATCAAAATGGATCGGCTTTCAGTCGTCTAAGAAACAGCGACCATCCGTGAAACGGCCCCTGCAATACAGCTTTATAATCCGTACGCCGTCAAGTGTCCGGATTCATCCGTGATATATAAGACACCGTTGTCGACTATCGGGCTTTCCCAGTGGATTTTTCCAAGATGTTCATCACGCCATAAGATTTTTCCGCTCACCGGATCGATAGCGCGGATGCTGCCGCTGACGGCACAATACAAAACGCCGTTTGCAATAATCGGCGAGCTGCTGCCATCCGATTGTTTCCAGACAAGTTTTAGACCCGGCGTCCCCTCCGCATCAACCTGCAATCGATATGCAGCGAGTCCGAAATATGTTCCGACAAAGATCCATGATGCTTTGTCCTGCGGATCCACCCAGACTGCAGGCGCGGTGAAAACCATTTCGCCCGATGGAATATCCACGAGCCTGCCGATTTCTCCGCCGACATTACCGGCACCTCCGCGCCCGCTCAGGTCTGAGAGATTAATCAGACGCAGGACTTTGTCCTTCCCGCCCTGTACTGCAAGATGTTTGACGGAACAGTTGTCCGGCGTGGGAATTATCGCCGGCGCCGTGCTGCCAAGATCCAGGTCCTCCCTGTCCAAATCTTCAAAATTCGTCGGCGTATAACTGTCGACGGGATTGCCATCGCTCCCTGTCCCGTCAGGATTTAATGAAAAAACCGTGTCTCCCCAATTATGATCCTTCGGATCAAAGGGGCCATTTCCCGTGGCCATATATATTTTATCCAGCGTTGCATCATACACGACGCCGGCCCTCGCCCATATCGCAGTTTGAACTGCAGGCCAATCGGGCGTACCGGGGCGTTCCACGAAGTGAACATTTTGATCGCTGCCGTTCGCATCAAAGACGTGCTGTGTACCATCATGCAAGTTGATCGTGGTTAGATGTCCTTGATAATCCCCGTGGTCGCCCAGGTATCCGCCGTTGGCGACGTAAAGATAAGAGCTGTCGTCTTTTGCGGTTGCGACGGCAAGTGCGGACGAGCCTTTTTCATCGAAGGGCTTGAGAGTACATAACTCCGGCCATCCGCCGTTCTTTGTTTCCTCTCCGTCGGTGATGCGATACTTATGGACGTACCCATCAAGCCCGTAACTATAAACAAACGTTCGATCAGGGTCGATGGCAGGAGAGGACGTCGTATAAGTTGGATTCGATCTGTTGTTTATTCGATAATTGCCAGTGCCATATTGATGGGACCAGATCACGTCACCGCTCGCTGCATTGAGCGCTATGATGTGACCGTCTTTGGCAGTCACAAAAATCATATCCAACTTCCCTCCCGGAGTTTGGACATCACTTAGGTAGGCGGGCGCACCGTCTGCAACGGACGGCAGCGATATTTTGAAGAGCTGATGCAAGCTTCCGACGTTTTGGCGAGTGATTTTGGTTTCTTTAGTGTCATTTCCACTGTGTTGTGGATCGAAATTAAATTGCGGCCAATCATAATTCTGGCATCTGGAGGGTTGGGGAACGAAAAAAATCAGAAAAGCTATCGAAAGAAATACTTTTACAGGATGACTCCTGAGTCTATTGACACTGTCCATGACGATCTCCTTTGGAAGGTAAACAACGGCGAGAAAATAAAGATTCCAAAACGGAGAACCGGCAGCATTCACTAATCAGGTAATTGCTGACCGTCGGTGAGTGATGGCTATTTAACCATCAACATTTTCTTGACCTTGCTCCACTTATCCGTGCTGATCCGGTAAAAATAAACACCCGACGAAACGATCGCACCATTTTTATTTGTACCGTTCCATGTCAGCTCAGTGTAACCGGCAGGATAATCTGCATCTGCCACCTGCGTGACTTCCCGGCCGACGATGTCATAGATGATGAGCTTTACGTGCGATGCTTTCGGAAGCTCAAATGCAATCTTTGTCGACGGATTGAACGGATTTGGAAAGTTGTTGTAAAGCTTATAATCCTTCGGCGCTCCCACGGCGATTTTTATTTCCTTCGTCCAACTTTGACCATCTGCAGTACTTATTGTCGCCGACAAAGTCGTGTCCTTCCCTACAGGAGCTTTCTTATCAACAGAGAATGTAAACCCGGCGTCACCGGAAGCATTTGCCGAAATGCTTTTTATAGTTGCGGTGCTCTCCTTGAATTTCAGCCAGGACGGAAATTTGTTGAACGCGACGGACACATTCTTCGCCTCAGTGCTGGAATTGTTTTGTATGCTGAGCGAGATCGTGTTGTCCGATGAGGCGAATGGGATTTGCCAGACCTGTCCCGAACTTTGTTGAGGGATCTGTCCCACGGCATCCGTTTTGCCAGGCTTTGCCGGTTGGGCAAAGGCACCTCCTACGATCAGCGATGGAAAAATTAAAATGCATTTCATCTAACTTCTTCCTCCCTTTCTTTTGGCTCCTAATTCTTACCTCTTCCTTCCGGCAGCTTGTCTATTAAATACTCTGCATTATATTTCAGTAGCGCATAAGCCTCGCTTGTCATGATCGGATTCTGCTTTCTATCTTCCAGCTTCTTGGTCAGATTATTCAACAGTTCTACTTCCATCACAAATATCTGCAAGTCTCTCTTTGCACCCACAGAATCTCGCTTCGAAAGTTCTGTCTTTGCTCTGTCCAATCTTCTATCCAATACTTCGACTATTCCATTATTCCAATCGCGGTCGAAGTCCCAGTCATTAGTCGGATTCCATTTGCCAAACTTTTCGAAGTCACCTTTCTTATACCAGTCTCTGCCGTTCATTATTTCGTCACAGTCCTGTTTGTGAGTTTTGTCCTCCTTCAGCCAGCCAAGTGTGACGGATTGGTGCTTGTAGGAAATGAGGGTGTCGAGAATTGTCTTAAGGTCTAATGAATCCAAGAAATTGGAATTGCCAATCGTTTTTCCGGATATAGAGTTCGTTCGCATATCATTTAAGAATAGTTCGTCGGAGGTCAATTCAGATTCGTTCTGAAATACGGGTGGGATACGATCTCCTTGCAAATGATAGTTGACAATCACAGGGTTATCTTCTCCTGAAAGCACAAAATCATCTTTCGTTTGACCTTGAAGAACCATTGCATTAGGGTACCCTCCCACGACCCATTCGGCAATTGGATGGTTGCTCCACGGGATAAATGTCCAATTCGTCGGATCCGAATGACCGGTCCAATCTGACACACCTTCCAAAAAAACATCTAAAACAGCTTGTCGGCTGTCATTACTATTGAATACAGAGTAAATGTATCTGAATCCATCTCTCTCTCTGTCAACTTTTACCGATAGCGAGGCGTTCATTAGGTTGGCGGGAAGAAAACAGCTCTGGGTGACTTTGGTTGGAACAGATGACTCAGTGTATTTCGAGCCGTTCCAATCGTACTCGACCATTATTGTTGAATCACTCGAATGTTGAGAGGACAATATCTCCGACACCTTGCTATTATTAAGATTGGTGGCTTCAAAATAGCTGCTTAGACCGTTAATAGAAGATCGGCCGGTTTGCGGGTCAAAGTCATTTATTATTCTTCCGGTACCGCCATTCCAATTGATTATCCACAGGTCGACTTGATCGCCCATTGTCCCAGCTTGATCCCAGGTCGAAAGAATATCAATTGTGCCGTCTCCCAGTAAGTCGATGGTTCCTATGATCTCCTGCAAATAGCCACTTATAATCGGTTCGGACATCCATCGCACAGCACCATTTTGGTATATACCGACTATGCTGCTGTCCTCATAGTCAGGGGGACGCACGGCGTTGAAAATCAATGCGCCCTTTAATAAATGTCTTGGGTCACAAAAATCAGCATATCCGCTGTACGAAACTCTACCGATCAAAGTATCGACTGCTACTACATATAGCTCATAACCACTGCCGTATCGCGTCTGAATTAACTGCGCAATTTTATCCGTTGCTTGTTTAGAGTATTCTCCATTCGATCGAGTGTTTTGCCCATAGGAGACTTCTGCGATAAAAAAAAGACCGATTAACAAGATTTTCTTTGACATGACTGAAGCCCTTTCTTAATTACTAGGATCAAACATTCTAGCGTTGGTCAATACAATAGATCCGTAGCCACTCCCTTGGTTATAGTACACATATCCTTCCCTAAATGTCTCTTCAAAGCCGAGTTGCCATTTCCCTATGTCATAATTATTTTTCGTCTTACTTAAGACCTTCACGACATTATGCTTAATGAATTTACAAGCTATCGGAAAGTGATTATTCTCATCATCAAGATTTTCAGGCGCATTAGTATTATCTTGAGGATAACCGCAGTATGACATTATGGCAGTAGTATAAAGAACCTGCAAGAAGCCATAAGAAGCCCCTTTCCTGGTTTGAGCCCATTGTGCATAATTCGCTCTGAGGAAATCCTTCATGTCAGCATTCGCAAAAGCGACGGCCTGAGACGGATTTATTTTGTACATGCTCCGATACTTCTTGACCAGCGCGTACCAATATAACCGGACTTGATCTGGCGCTCCCAGTGCATTAAAGTCTTTCGACAACCCGACCCCTTGGTAGTAACTCTTGTAATTATCAGCCACATAATCTCCAATTCGCGTGGGCGTGTTAGGATAAGCGTTCTGTTGAGAGAAACTCAGGATCGGGCGGACATTTTGATGTGAGGTCGGAACTGCTGTCCCAACTCCCATTGGATTTGGCGTTCCTGTACCTGTAACCCAATACGGCTGAGACATGTAACTGGAGGCCCACGTATCAGCCCTGGATCTTAAGTCCTGCCATGGCTCATAACGATATGTAGGCCAAACACTCTGGTTCTCTACATGAGCCTCACGAAGTATTTCGCTCTTCAGAAGTTGAGGCGGAATTCCATATTGTCCTCCCCATCTAATGCAGAGCGAGTCGATGCTAATATGTGCATTGCGGATGTCAAGAGCGGGGTCATAAGATGGGCTTTGTCCTGCCGTCAATAGGGCTCCCGGTTTCTTCACCTCTATAACAATTGAACCGGACCGTCCATCAGAAGTGTGCGCAGTCAATTTTGTCTTGAAAGTCTTGCCTTGCTCCCAATATCTCCCCACGAGTCTTATCATTCCATCGGGCAATTTTTCCATTTGCTGAAATTGCGTTCCATCATATTTGGGCCACTTATATTCCCAATATACCGGATTCTTTTCACTGCCACCAGCAGCGACAGGATCATTAAATTTCGCGCTGGCAATACCTCCATCGCCAAGCGCAGGCGGCTCAGTCTTCGTTTCTTTGATGATGAGATTGCCTGAATTATGGGGATCCGGCGTTGCGTAGTAGTATTTCGTCTCGCCAAGTAATATGATATGAGGCTTAATCACCTCATAGCCGATCCCATAGTAACCCGATGAAAAGTTAGGCGCATCGGAGACCGACTTGCGGTGAACTGGTAATATATTCACCTTCTTTGCCGGAGGGTTGATAGATGTATTTTTGAGATTTGCATCAACCGTTGTGCCTCCCGCTTTCCTGTTTTGCCCGGAATTCTCTTTTACACCCGGCACCGTTGAGCAAGGTACCTCCTGCTCCCAGCCCACTCTAACCCCGACTATCTCTGAGTCTGCACTTATGCTGTCGACTGCTATGAACTGCAACGGCTGAGGTCTTCGCGCAAAGTATTGTGAGGTATCACCCTGCGACAGAATCGTTCCATATGCGTTCCCGCTGTCTATCCCTACTTCAAAGAATTGATCCGGCGTGAAATCCGTTATCGTACCGTCGGGGTTCTGATTCTTTACGACTATCATCGCAGTATCGCCCGGTGAAATCTCGGACGGAACGAGACCGACGACTACCGGTGAAGTTTCGGTATAGAAGACCTCGATCAGTGCGTTATTGTTGTCCTCCGGTCGGCGGTTTATAATGCTGTAGATAAGAGGTCAGGGTGTAAGTATAGTCGGTTGGAAAAGGGTAGCAGTAATAAATGATGAGACCATAGGTGGTGTAGTCTTCTGCCAGAGCTATGAAACCCCTTACTTGGTCTGGATAAAATTTTTGGCCATTGCTACCAGGAATGTCAGCGTGATAACCCAAACATGGAAGAATGTTCTTTGTTGGTAATGCGGCTTGGACAGCTCTCATAAACACCGCATAATGGGATGAATCAGCAGCGTAGTTGTATGGGAGAATCCCGTCAACATTCTGATAGAACCCGGGGTTTTCTTGCATCAGTGTCAAGTTCCATTCTCCGGTGATAAGCTGATCACCATATACCGCATGCACGAGGGATGCTACATAGTCTATGTTGGGTTTCGTGATTACCTTTCCTGAATCTTGATCGGACTGTGCATCATCTACGTAAAACAACCCCACCCCGTTTGCCTGCCCGAAGGCAATCTCCGAAGCAACGCTAGCCCAATTGCCGGCCACAACTGAATCACGGCTTATCAAACCAATGATGTAAACATACCTCCCAGCCTTGGCCCTATTAAAGTTGAGTCTGTCATCTTGTTCTAATGGAGTGATTATACCGGCCCAGCCATATCCCGAAGGGCCCATAGAGGTTATCAGCGAACCGTCCATGCCGAAATTTCCGAAGGGTTGTGGCATCTTTGCATAAAGAATTTCATGTTCGTGATTAGGACTAACAATTTCCATGCGGTTCTTGCTACATCCGAACCACACGAACAGAATAGCAACTCCCAACACAGCAAATAAAGCTTTCATAAAAGCCTCCTTAAATTGTGATGGTCACTGTTGTTTGGTACCAAAAACGTGAATCTTTGTGCTTTGGGCTCCCTGTTTTTTTCCGCCCTCTGGCAATTGGGTTGTATACTTAAATTTTAATACACCACGGAGTGAATGTCAAGAAGAAAATGAAATCAATCGTGCCTCACATTCCCTCTAATCTATTAATCCCCTATTCCCCCTTTTCTCTTCTGCTCAGCGATTCAATAGCTCTCCTCGCGGCCTCTTTCAGTCGCCCGTCTGTCTCAAGCTTTTCTCGCTCCTGCAGCAAAGGAATAACACTCTTATCGCCAATCCTTCCGAGCGAACTTATCGCGATCATTCGCGCCCAGATATACGGATCACTCAGATACTTTTTGAGGAGGCCGAGTGTTTCTTCACTTTTCGGTTCAAGCTCCGCGATCTCATTTATCGCCCGCACCCGGAGCGATTGCGGCTGGCCATATTTTGAAAACGCGACCGCCTTATCGTACGCTCTTGAAGAATCCATCATCGCAAGAGAGGAAAGTGCCGCAATTTTTATGACTTCTTCGTAGGAATCCTGGACCAGAGCATTCTCAATTATTGCGGCCGCTTTCTTGCCTTCGATTGATGAAAGTGCCTTGACGGCGGCGGCCCTGACAAAATAATTCCTCTTGACCTTGTACAAATTCTCAAGAGCAGCCGTAACATTTATATCTTTGTATTTAGAAATCTCATTTATCGCCTCTTCCTGTACCCGCGGGTCTCCATCCTCAATCGCGCCCTCAACAGCTCGCTCGACTTTTTCATCATCAAAAGACGATAACGCTTGTACGCATTCGAGTCGAACTCCCCAGAAAGAGTCATTCCTTAGTCCCTCGATCAAAGCATTCTCGGCCTCGGCTGCGCTTTTATCGCCTCCCGCTGACTGAGCTTTAGAAAGCTCTCCGGCTGCCCAAACTCTTCCGACCGCGCTCGGATCGTGCTTAAGCTGGTACGATAGTTCGTCAACCGATTTTTGGAAATTTAATTCCTTAAGGACATGATCCCCTTCGTCAAAATTTACCATCAATGGTTTTTCTGCAACACCTAACGAGTAAGTATCATTAAGTGAATCCACCCAGATCGTCCTCAATATATTTTGCTGCGGAGTAACGATATAAATATCGACAGGCATCCTGTAAACCGGAGTTACGCTGTCCACTTCCTGGGTTTGCGCAACATGGAGCGTAAGCAAGTGCAAGCTGTCGCTATAATCGTAGCTCACATCGAAGTCGGGATGGCCGCCATTGTAAAGCCATTCGTCGAAGAACCAATCAAGATTATATCCGGTTGCTTCACGGACAGCGTTTGCAAAATCATGGGTGTCGACATTCCTATGCTGAAATTCATGAACGTAATATTTTATAGCCTTGAAAAATAGTTGGTCTCCGAGAATCCCACGGAGCATGTGCAAAATGTCCGCACCGCGAGGATAGATATATACACTGAAAAGATCGACGGGATCGTTGTAACGATCATAAACAGTCGGGCGTCTCTCATTATGATCGGCGTTGACCACTTCCCGTTGATCGCGGTAGATCTCGTAATTGAACTCATTCTCTCCAAAAGCATGTTCGCTGTAAAGCGCTTCGAAATATGTCGCGAACCCTTCATTGAGCCACGCATCTGCCCACGACCTGCATGTCAGCAGATCGCCGAACCACTGATGTGCTGTCTCATGCGAAATCAGGTCGGTGCTGGTGACCTGCGGCTCTGCATCGGGACTGTGCATTGTATTGTCCGTCAACGTAATTGCGGATACATTTTCCATTCCGCCGAACGTGAAATCCGTAACCGCGGCGAGAGAGAGTTTTTGCCACGGATAATTGTAACCCGTAACGTCGGAGAGAAATTTTAATATGTCCGGCGTATGAGAGAAATTTTCACTTGCGTACCTTGCGTATTCAGGTGCGACATAATAATAAATTGGAACGACGCCATAATGGTCATCGACTACAGAATATTTTCCTGCCACGATCGAGATCAAATAAACAACGTGGGGTTTACTTTCGACCCACTTAAACGTTTTAGTTTTGTCTTTCCTATCCGGGGCGACTTTTTCCATTATGCCGTTCGAAACGGCAGTCCAATCTTCCGGCACCGTCACCGTGACGGAACTTGTCAAGAAATCGTCCGGGTAATCATGGCACGGGAACCAGTATCTCGCGTCCTCCATCTCGCTCTGGCTCCAGACCTGCGGGGTGCGGTCCGGGTATGCACTGTCGGCCTGCACGAAGAATATTCCTTTCTTCGGAAAAGCAGAATATGTAATGGTACAGGTGAGAGTATCTTCAAGGACGCAGCTTCTGCGGAGACCGATCGATAGGATATTTCCGTCGTATCTGAATCCGAGCGGCCTGCCGTTCATCGTAACTGTTTCTATCGCCATATCCACCGCATCGAGGCGTATGGTATCGAAATTTGAACGAAGCGGCACAATCTTCTCGACCGCAATTCCGAAGATTTCTTTCTTCTGCAAATCAAACTTCAAATTGAGATCGATATTTACTGCGTGGAATTCTCTATCGGGCGCATGATGGATGGGAGGGAGATTTTCCTGACCGCACGCTGTGGAAATTATAAATGGAATTGATACGACCGCCGACAACAATAAAGACATTGACTTTTTCAAAACCGATCCTCCCTATTTGAAAAGTCAATATAACAGCACCCGCAGATAAATACTAAGTTGGAAATTTGGAACTTGAACGTCTGGATTTCTTTAAGCCCGGATTTCCACTTATACTATCCACCAATTCTTAATGTATCCGATATAGATTTCACCACGGCGGTGCTGTCGTTCAGGAACGGGGTAACAAGAATGCTGACTCTGCGGTTTGAAAAGTCAAAAGGATTCTCCGGATCGCGCAGGCGCCTGTCTGCGTACCCGCGCACCTCGAGGATCTGATCCTTTTTCAGACCTCCGCTGTCTAAAATTTTCCTCGCCGCATTCGCACGGTCCGTGCTCAACTCCCAGTTTGTATAGTCGGTGCGCACGTACGGTCTCGCATCCGTATATCCTTCAATTATGATTTTGTTCGGCATGTTCGACAACTCTTTCGCAATCCTTTCAAGGAGCACAACAGTCGTGGACTTTAACGTTGCACTCCCGACATCGAAGAAGAGCCCTTCGGAATTTTCTATGAGCTCGATTCGCAGCCCTTCCTTTGACACAGTTATTTTGATCTGGTCGGCAAACTTTTTAAACGCGATCGTCGAATCTATAATTTCCTGGAGTCTTCTGCTTTCGCGAATTAGAGACTGGATTTCGGCCGACTGATCATCCAAGGGGATGCCGATTTTCGATTCGCTGCTATTTTCCGCAGGCACAAGACCGCCTGACAATGCCCCCGATCTGGTCTTCTCGTTAAATGCGCCGGGATCTTTGAAATACTCCGCGACGAATTGTTTCACCTGTTTGCTCTGCCCGATGATCCAGAGAACAATAAAGAGCGACATCATCGCGGTCACGAAATCGGCATATGCAACTTTCCATGCGCCACCGTGTTGACCATGATGGACATTTTTCTTTTTGATTATATTGACCGGCAGCGCGTCGCCGTTCTCGTTCTTAGCCACTACTTCGTGCCCCCGGCCACAGAAGACTTTGCCGCAGGCATGCCCTTCAGCGCGTTTTCCATTTCCTTGAATGACGGTCGATAATCCTGGAATATCGTCCTTCTCGCAAACTCAACCGCAATCAGGGGCTGCATTCCTTTCGCGAAGGCCACGACCCCGGCTTTGATGGCCTCGAACATTCTAGCTTCTTCTTCAGCCAACACATCGATGTTGGTGGCAATCGGCTGGACAAAACCGTAAGAGAGGAAAACTCCGAGAAATGTACCGACGAGAGCGGCGGCAACCTTGTGGCCGATTTCCTGCGGCGGGCCATCAATCGCTTGCATCGTAATTACAATTCCTAAGACTGCAGCCACAATTCCTAATCCGGGCATCGAATCTCCGATCTTCTGCAGTATCATTCCCGGCTTAGATCCTTCTTGATGATGCGTCTCGATGTCAGCGTCCATCAATCCTTCCAGATCAAACGGCTCTGCTCCGCCGACAATGAGGAGCCGCATCGTATCGGTCAAGAAATGCAAAATGTGCTTGTCGTTAGTGATGCCCTGATACTTTGCAAATATCTTGCTCTTTTCAGGGCTTTCGATGTGCTGTTCAAGTCCGATCACGCCGTCCTTTTGCCCCACTTGAAAAAGCTCATACATGAGCTTGAGCAAACCAAGATAAGTGCTTGTGTCGACCTTTACGCCTTTGATTGAGATAGAAATTCTCTTGAAAATTTTTCCCAGCAGTTTCCCGGGAGTGGATATCAAAAGTGCGCCGGCAGAGGCACCGATAATTATCATGAACTCTGCATATTGCATTAAGACCAGAAATGGTCCGCCTTCGATCGCAAAACCTCCGAGTACGGCGACCAAGACGATCACAATTCCTATAATGACAAACACTCAAACTCTCACTTTTTGTGGTTTCACCCTATTTTTCGGAATTTTTCCCCGCAACTTTAAAACTTGAGAGACCCAAATTAAAAATCATTAAGCATCCATTTCGCTTAAACATTGATCGGTAGCAATACGTTATATTTGGTAAAAAGTATTGGAGGTCGAGATGAAAAACATTTCAATTGCAATGGTGATCGCCTCGGCTCTGCTCTTCTTACCGCAGAAATCAAATGGTCAGGAATTATCATTCCAGGTATTTTACCATTCACTATCTCCCTACGGAGAATGGGTAACTGTCGGAGATTACGGTATGTGCTGGAGGCCGGTCGGGGTTCCTATCGGCTGGCGTCCCTACGTTGACGGGCACTGGATTTGGACTGAATATGGCTGGACATGGGTTTCCGATTACGACTGGGGGTGGGCGCCGTTCCACTATGGCAGGTGGACTTTCGATCCAGAATATGGATGGGTCTGGATACCCGGTTATGTCTGGGCCCCTGCGTGGGTCGAATGGCGATGGGGTGGAGGTTATGCCGGTTGGGCACCGATGCCGCCGGGATTTCATTATAGAGTGGACGTCGTGGTCGGTCCGGATTATAATGACTTCGGTGTTGGAATAGCCAGCTGGAATTTTATCCGCGCAGAGGAAATAGGAAGACCTCGATATGGATATATAGAAAGAGAAGCTGTGCCGCGACTCATAGGTACCACGCGGAATGTGACCCGATATAGATTCACTTCCAACGGCGTTTACAATACCGGTATGCCGAAGGGACAGGTTGAACATGTAGTGCGTCATCGAATTGAGACTGTAGATATTGTTCACACCACTGATCCCGGCAGGACACGCGTGGAAGGAAACCATATCCTCGTTTATTCTCCTGCACCGGTCGTGCCGCGAGTAAGAAATGAGGGACCAGTAGTTCGACGAGAGATTCAGCCGAGAAATGTTCACCAGTATCCGCCGCATTCTCGGAACAATCCGCGGCCTGAGTCTCGGCCGAGAGTCCGAAGCGAAAGAGTACCTCCCGCGTATCACCCTGACAGGCCGGTGCGGAACGAAAACCGGCCCAACACCCAGCCAAGACAAAAAGAAAAGGACAACAATAGCGGTCGACAGAGAGACAGCGGCCGGGCAAGACCACGTTAGACCGATATCATCGAAAGACTTGCTAATGTTTTCAGCCCGTTCTCCATGATGGACGGGCTTTTTTATCCATCTGACTTTGTACAGCTTTATTTTGTAAATTAAGTCGCTATGAACATGCTTGTGATCGAAGACGAAAGAAAAGTTTCCCGATTTCTTAAACTCGGTCTTGAAGGAGAAAATCATATCGTGGATACGGCTTATGACGGCGAGACCGGAGAAAAACTTGCACTTGACGGCAAGTATGACGTCATAGTCCTCGACTTGATGCTTCCTAAGAAATCCGGGATCGATGTTTTGAGATCCCTCCGAGTCAACGGCGTCTCTACCCCGATATTAATCCTCACCGCAAAAGGGAGTTTAGAGGATAAAGTGGAAGGGCTCGACAAGGGGGCTGACGATTACTTGGTGAAGCCATTCGCATTTGCCGAGTTCATGGCGAGAGTCAGATCCCTCGGAAGAAGAAGCGGAGCCGAGAAGACGACGACACTCAAAGCGGCAGACCTCGAGCTTGACACCATCACGCGAAAAGCCCGGCGCGGCGGAAACGAAATAGAACTCACCAACCGGGAATTCGCGCTGCTCGAATATTTTATACGCAATGCCAACAGAGTTTTGACCCGAACAGTTATCTCCGAACATATCTGGGAATATGATTTCGATACGGGAACCAACATCGTGGAAGTTTACGTCAATAAACTGCGCAATAAAGTCGATTCCAAGTCCGAAAAGAAACTGATACAAACGATCAGGGGTGCGGGGTATATGCTGAAGGTCGACTGATGTTCAAATCCATAAGACTGAAGCTGACATTCTGGTACTCGATCGTTCTCGTTATTGCACTTTCTGCTTTTGGAGTGACGGCTTATTTTTACACAGGCGAAGATCTTACCCGTAATTTAGATATCTCTCTCAGAAGCGAGGCTGAATGGCTTCAAGAAATCCTGGAAGGGAGGCTTGAAAAAGAACACGCCGATGCAAGAAGCCTGCGTCAGGAATTTCTCAAATCCCAAGCTGAAGCAGACACCGGTTCTCAGGGCGAAGAACAAGGCGAGTCGGCCGAGGATTACGAAGTATGGAATAAAATCTACGAGCATTCGCTTTTGAATTCAAAAAAACAATTCATTTACATTTTCGATAGACGCGGAAGAACTTTCTATAAATCTTACAATCTAGGCCGTGACACCCTGCCTTCTCCTGAAAACCTTAGCCCTTATCACGTGTTGATTTCCGAGTTTAATTTAGGTGATCGCGCGGTTCGATTAGCCTCTCTAAACACAAAGTTCTACAGAATAAGAGTTGCTTATCCTGAAGACGAAATTACGGATGTCCTCCAAAATCTATTCTCGATATTCTTGCTCCTGATTCCCATAGTGTTTCTGATTTCCATAGTCGGCGGCTACTTTCTCGCCAAACAATCTTTGAAGCCAGTCGATGAGATCACCCAGACTGCAAGAAAAATTACGGCGACGAACCTCCAGGAACGCATTCACGTCATTAACCCACGCGACGAGATCGGCAGGCTAACAGAAACCCTCAACGACATGATTGAAAGACTGGGAGCCTCATTTGAAAAAGTTGCTCAATTCTCGATGGACGCTTCACATGAACTACGGACTCCTCTCACAATCATGCGAGGCGAAATAGAATTGGCCCTCCGTGAAATCCAGACGACAAATTCATACAGGGAAACACTCGCGAGTTTGCTCGAAGAGGTCGTCCGAATGACGAGTATTATCGACGGTCTTATTCTTATCGCAAAAGCGGACGCCGGCAATGTAAAACTGGAAAAGAAGCCCATAAGGCTCGATGTCTTAGTGAATGAGATAAAGGAAGATGCCGAGGTGCTCGCCGAAAGGAAACGAATTCGAATCTCGATTTCTAAGTTGGATGAGACAACAGTTCTCGGAGATGAGATAAGGCTTCGCCAATTAATGTTGAACTTGGTTGACAATGCGATCAAATACACTCCTCAAGGCGGCAAAGTTACGCTGTCTCTTGAACGAAGCAACGGTAGCGCCAGCTTCACGGTTGAGGATACCGGAGTGGGAATTTCTCCAGATGATTTAGCCAAAATCTTCGACAGATTCTACCGGGTGGATAAAAGCCGAAGCAGACTTCCTGACGGTCTCGGATTAGGATTATCTATTTCGAAATGGGTTGCCGAGACTCACGGTGGGAAACTGTCTGCGGAAAGCAAAATCGGGATCGGGAGCAAGTTCACCGTAATGCTTCCCGCGATGATTCCCGGCGCGGCGGACAGACCGGCACTCAACGGTTGACGCGTCAGCGCGCGACACAAGCAACCGCTGCTGAGGACAATTAAAGTTTTTTAATCGCGATTTAATTGCTTAGACACAATTCCGGGGATAAGTTTATTCAAAACAATAAACAACAAGGAGGATATATAAAATGAAAAAGCTCGTTGTGATGATTCTTATCGTTTCCTTTGCGGCTTTTGGCACAATTGCCATTGCCGGTGAAATCCCGACGAAAACAAAGAGCGATTCGACGATGACCAAAAAGATGACGGAAAAAAACTCTAAGAAGTCATCGAACAAAGGAAAGTGGTCAAAATCGAAAAAGATGACCGGGAAGAAAAAAACATCTGCAAAAAAAGACAACAATACGAGCGAACCGAAAGAGAAGTAACTTTTCTATAAAGGGAGCTACGGATGCCGAGCACCGGAGGGTGGAAGCGGCATCGAAAGCAGACTTTTTCTTTCAAAAGTCTCCGTCTTACGCGGAGACTTTTTTATTTATCGACGCAACTCGATCACGTCTTCGGCGCAACCATCACATCCAGACTATCAGTGCCTTCCGACCTCGGTTAATTTGTACGGATCCAAAATTTCGCCGAGAAGTTTTTCATCCAGAACTTTTTTCTCTACAAGGACGGCGCGAATGCTTTTGCCTTTCGCAACCGCTTCCTTCACGACTTCAGCAGCTTTAAGATAGCCGATATGCGGGGTGAGCGCTGTGACAATGCTGACGCTTTTCTCCGCGAATTCCCTGCAGACGGTCTCATCCGCTTCTATACCGTCGATACATTTCACGCGCAAAATATGCAAAGCGTTCCTGTAAATCTCGAGCGCGAATGTCAAATTAAACCCGATGACCGGCATCATCACGTTGAGCTCCAGCTGACCGGCTTGAGCCGCATATGCTACGGTTGTATCCAAGCCGATCACCTGATACGAAACCATGTTCACCATTTCGAGAATGCTCGGGTTCACTTTGCCCGGCATGATGGATGATCCGGGTTGAACCGCCGGGAGTTTTAGTTCGGCAAATCCCGTTCGAGGTCCGCTGCCGAGCAAGCGGAGATCGTTGGCAATTCTCGTGATATCGAGCGCGAGATTACGCAATGTCCCGCTTAACAAAACTGCTCCTGCCATGCTCTGCATCGCTTCGAAATAATTCTTAGCCGCCTTGAAATCAATTTCCGTCAACGAAGATAATTCCTTCACCATCATTTCTCGATATCCTGGATCAGCATTAACGCCCGTTCCGACAGCAGTCCCGCCGATACCTAGACAAGTCAAATCTTCTCTGCATGATTTGATCCTGTCGAAGTGTCCGCGAACGCACGCTGCATATCCTGAAAATTCCTGTCCGAGCCTGATCGGCGTAGCATCCTGGAGATGCGTTCTTCCCGACTTGATCACGTGATCAAACTCTTTCGTTTTCCTATCAAAGGCTTTTGCAAGTTCGTCCAGCACCGGCAAGAATTTGTCGATCAACAAAGTGGCCGAGATTCTAATGACTGCGGGTATCACGTCGTTCGTTGACTGGGCCATATTTACGTCGTCGTTTGCACTCACGACGGAATAGTCCCCGCGTTTACCTCCGAGAATCTCTATAGCGCGATTGGCTATAACTTCATTAGCGTTCATGTTGTGCGATGTGCCTGCGCCGGCCTGATAGACATCGACGACAAATTGATCCAAATTCTTACCGTCCAAAATCTCGTCACAAGCTTGAATGATGGCATCAGCTTTTCTTTTGTCGAGCAGATTCAATTTATTGTTCACGATCGCCGCTCCTTTTTTGACAAGAACGGTCGCCTTGATCCAATCGGGATGCGGCTTGATTCCGCTTACCGGAAAATTCTCAACTGCGCGCTGCGTCTGGACGCCGTAGTATGCATTGACCGGAACTCTCAACTCCCCCAAAGAGTCTTTTTCGATTCTATAATCCATATTTGTCCTCAATAATTCTTAATTCATTGCCGATACCATTTGCAGTTATTCTCTGCAATGGGCCATGATTAATTTAACCAAAGTATCTAAGCGGCTCAACTTCACCACGGAATATGTTTGTAGCTTGGTTATTGAACAGTCCGCCGTTATATTTCTAAAGCAAGAGCAAAATGGTGTGGGAATGTGATTGCAGAATTATCATTGACCGGGAAATTTTTGTCTGTGATATTTTGATAAGATCACTTAAATATGCTGGATCTCAAATAGGTTAGTAGATCTGTGGTAATGTTAAACGACGATATTAACAATCGAGGAGAATCATCATGGCTGACTGCGAATGTCTTGCGGGCTGTCCATTTTTTAATGATAAGATGGCGGACATGCCCGGGCTGACTACTCTGTATAAAAGGTCATACTGCCAGGGCGGCGAGTTCGCGCAATGTGCTAGATACATGGTTTTCAAAGCTCTCGGTAAGCCGTCCGTGCCGGCAGATTTGTTTCCAAACCAAGTTGAAAGAGCAAAAGCGTTAATCGGCAATCGGTGATGGATTGAAGAATCTGCTAAGAGAATCTACTCTCTTTACGCTGTTTTCATAAGTAAGATTGCTTGCGCGTTGATAGAATAAAACGCGGCGGGTGAAATTTTTTAATTGGACAATAGCCATCACCAGGAGGCATTTACAAAATCATGGATGTCCCAACGTACATGCCTGCAGCAGGAATCAACGTCCCACAGATGCAGCGCCTTTACCGTTGGCTCGTGTACAAGCGGTTTACGATTGTTATCTACGGGCTCAGTTTTTGGGCCGGCCCGATTATTGTCGCTGTAGTCTTAGCTATGCTGGCGATCTTGTTTGCGCCATATGTGCTTTTTGTACTTTACAAAAACGGAAAACGCGGCTGGCTTTTATCATTTGCCATTATCGCCGGCATTCCCATTGCGCTGACATTTGTTCCCACACAAAGTTCATTAATCCATGTTTTCCTTCTTTATCAACCTCTCCTAGCGTTTTATTTCTATTGCTTCGTGTTGCGTTATTCGGTGGCCGACTGGATCAGCGATGCCGTGCCTGAGGGCGAGACATGGGTCGAAACCAAAGATAAAATAAATGAACCCGAGAAGATCTCCGGTAGGTGGATTTCCGGCGGTCAAGAAAACCTGTAGAACCTATCGGCCCTGGCGGTCCCGTCTTCCCCCTGCAGCTAAACACTCCGAACGAACTCAATTTGACATTTGATGGAACAGCTGTTACGCTTCGATCAAATCTGTGGACAAAGCGGAAAACGCAGAACAACTATTGCAGGCATCAGTTGATTGCATGTCACAATCAAAATCAATAACTTTTATGGAGATAGGTATACACATTCAATTAATTCTGTCTAGGAGGCCGAGATGAATTGCCCTAGCTGTGGCTCTCAAAATGAATCGTCTGCAAAATTTTGCGGCATCTGTGGGAAACCGTTAGAAACTCCAATTGAAGAGAAGAAAGAGAAAACTCCGCCTCGAATGAACCCCCTGCCAGTTCAAGAACAGGGAAGGGGTGAGCTCGTCCTTGCTCTCGGCATACTCAGCATACTGCTTTTTGGTCCGGTCCTAGGCATTCCAGCGTGGGTCATGGGACAGCATGATCTGAAGAAAATAAAGACCGGCGCCATTGCCATTTCTCAGAGAGGTTTGACGCGATCAGGAATGATCTTAGGGATCATCGGCACTTTTGTTAGCGTCTTAACTATCATAGTTGTTGGAATGGCCATATCGACAGGAATTTCCATGTTCAAATCCAATGCGATGATTACAAACCGTGATGATATGTTAAACGATCTGAACAACCTTGCTGCTAAGGCTCAACAATATTACCGAAAGCCTGCGTCGATGGGGGGTGGCGGAGGAACATTTCAGGGATTCGTCTTGTCCCAGATGGACGCCGAGAACGGCAACGGAGTATACTGGTACGATGCATCCGCACCAAAAATATATGAAAATCCGCCGCTCACCGATCGTCCCTTTCCTTATGAACAACGTGTTATTTACATCGTAGGGAGAGGGAACGAAACTGGCCGAGATGGGGTAGACAAAGTGGAAGCATATGTTGAGGTCTCTCCCAATCGCGTCACAGCCCGTGTGCTTAATTAGCCGCGGATGGTTGCGCGCCTGAAAAAAGTGAACTCTATTTTTTTTCTTTCGTCTTAAACGCCTCTTCCAGCGTGTGCCATGAAAGCGTGGCACATTTGACACGCACTGGAAATTTAGAGACGCCCCTCAAGGCCACCGCATCCCCCAGTTCTTCCACATCCGATTCATTTCCGTTTTCAGACTGAGCCCCCTTTACCATCGCATAAAATTTTTCGGCAATCCGTCTGACCTCGTCTAACGATTTACCCTTCACAAGGTCGGTCATGATCGAAGCTGACGCCTGGCTGATCGAGCATCCTGCGCCGGAAAACTTCGCGTCTTCTACTATCCCGTTCTTAACAAGAACGGTGATCTCGATATCATCACCGCATGATTCGTTGTAGCCTCTCGAATTCTGCGTCGCGTCTTCGATAACGCCATGGTTGTGAGGATGCTGGTAGTGGTCGAGAATTATTTCAGTGAAGAGATCACTTAGCGACATGTGCTCTTTCTCTTGGTTTGAAAATTGCGGCCGCTTTCTCCAGCCCACTGGCGAGTGCTTCAACATCGGACTCATTGTTATAAACATAAAAACTTGCTCGAGCTGTCGCCTGCACGTGAAGCGTCCGCATGAGAGGCTGTGCGCAATGGTGACCGGCACGAATTGCAATGCCTTCCGAATCCAGAATGCTCGAGATATCGTGCGGATGAGCACCGTCAATGGTCAACGATATGACCCCGGTGCCGTTTTCCTGATGCCTGTGAATGTGAATTCCGTCGATTTCACTGAGCCGGCGCACGGCAAGATTGCCAAGCCTAGCCTCGTGTTCTTGAATGTTTTTCATACCGACGCTCTCAAGATATTCGACTGCGGCCTTAAGGCCGACGGCTCCTGCTATATTCGGCGTTCCTGCTTCGAATTTGTGAGGCGGCTTCGCATAGCTGGAAGTCGCAGGAAATACTTCGTTAATCATCTCACCGCCGCCTAAGAAGGGTTCCATTTTCTCCAGAATCTCGTGACGACCATACAAGCACCCGATGCCGGTTGGACCGCACATTTTGTGTCCACTGAAAGCATAAAAGTCGCAGTCTATTTCTTTGACGTCAATGGGCATGTGAGGAACTCCCTGCGCACCGTCGATAATGCAAATTGCCCCCGCTTCGTGTGCGAGCCGCGTAATTTCCGTTACAGGATTTACCGTGCCGAGTACGTTTGAGATATGAACGACTGAAACAACCTTTGTCCTAGAGCTCAGATTCCGCTTCAGCGAATCCAAGTCCAACTGGAAATCATCTCTCAACCTGATAAATTTCAGAATGGAGCCCGTATGTCTCGAAATAATGTGCCATGGCACAAGGTTGCTGTGATGTTCCATCTCGGTTAGAATTATCTCATCGCCCCTATGAAGGTTGTTTAACCCCCAAGCGTATGCAACTAAGTTTATGGATTCCGTTGCATTTCTCGTGAAGACCAGCGATTCGGGTTTCGGTGCGTTGACAAAACCAGCGATTTTTGTCCTCGATCCCTCATACATATCGGTCGCGATTTGACTGAGCTCATAAGCACCTCGATGGACATTCGCGTTGAAGTTTGAATAGTACCCGTCAAGAGCATCGATCACGCACCGAGGTTTCTGAGTGGTTGCCGCACTGTCAAGATAAATGAGCGGCTTGCCTTTTGAAGCCCAGTACGAAAATATCGGAAAATCCTGCTTTATATTATCGAACGTCATAACTTGTTTCCTCTTCTCCTCAGTAAGGCCAACAAATCCCGCGAGGAAAAGATTCAGTACAAAGTGTAAGCATCAATTTTACCTCTCGCTTTAGAAAGAATGGCGATATCCTCAGCATAAAATAGCATGCCCACGCAACGAATTCAATGTGTTTTGAGAACAAGGATCAAAGTGCCGACGCCTGAGAGAACCAATGCAACATCACGAAAGAGAGAGAAAATTTCTTGCAACGCAGTAAATGTAGATCCCGGTACAATGATAGTGTCTCCCGGCAAAAGCAAAGGACTTTTCTGGCCGGTTCGCTCGAACTCTCGCAGATCAATCGGTATCACATCAGTTTTGTAGGTGGAATCGGGCTGCAAAATTTGACGCACGATCCTCACACCCTCCAGCTGAGCGTGTTCCAATGGCCCACCCCCGAGCGAGATAAGCTGCACTAAGTCAGTAGAGCCCGGGACTTCATATCGGCCGGGATTCCTGACAAAACCCCAAAGATTAACCACGATCGTTAGTCCTTCCTTCCCGCCCAAATAGTAATATGACGGTGCATTTGAGCCGACGGGAGGTATTTGGTTTTCAAAAATTCCTTGAGCGTTGGCGGTATCTATTCCCAGTGCCGATAATAGTATGAACATAGTAACAAGAAAGTTGATGCGCATTTGGTCTACCTTTCTAATTAGCTGTGAAAGTCTGCCAGATTGATTTCGCTTGCCCGTCAGTGTTGAGATCGATCCTGTCGACACGCCACTGATAGGAATCTCCTGATTTCAACGGTCTAAACGCGGTGCTGTCGAAATTGAATTGCGCACTTATCGTGGACCCTCCGTAAATAAGAGTATCCCTGCTTATCCAAACATAAACAGAGGGTATAACAGAAATATCTTTGAGCCGGATAACAGTGGACCCTCCGTTAGTGTTGTCTTTCCACACAAATGAAAGATTATTCGCGCTTACCGTCGCATTTCTTCCCGGGTAGTTAAGGGTTGGTCTATCCAGCAACGTAATATGGGCCGTATCTGATGGATTACTCATGCTCCCATCAGAGGCGTAAGCTTTGACAAAGTAGAAATATCTCACGTTAGTCCTCACAGAATTAACGTCCACATACGAGGTGTCTTTCACCGCCGGCGTCGATTTCAAATCAACAACGAGTTCAAACCCGGCGGGGATCCCGTTTGCATCGGTTGTATCGGTGCGATAAACCTTATATCCGGCGGCTCCCGATGCTGCAAACCATTGAATGAAAATGTCCCCGGTGTTTGGATCCTGTCCGATCCCGGTTTCGATTGAATCCCGGGGCTGAGATTGAGGTACGAAATGCGGAGTGCTGAGCGTGAAAATCGGAGTCCCCTTCGGAGCACAACCCACGAAACAAAGTGAAAGCACGCCGATGGCACATATGACTAACCTGCCCTGCAACCCCTGCGACTTTTCGATAGCTAGGAGAATGTAGTTATATAGAATTTTCACTTGAAAATTTTGTCCATGTAAAATGATGCACTCACTCTGTTTACATTTCCGAGGTCTTGGGCAAGAAATGCGTAATCCACGCGTATGAAGTTTAGATTGATTCCTGCTCCGGCCGTGATATTAGAAGCATCGGATCCGACTCTAACTGACAGCAGATTTTTATAAACATACTCACCTCCTATGAGAAAATCACCGTATCGTGAATCGCGATTGACTGTAACCACAACATCTCCACCGATCACATCGATAGGCGCGTCGTAAGAAACTCCCCAAACGAGACTCCGCTGAATCGATTCGTTCGTCTGGGTGTCCCATGCCATACGAGTGTTTGTGACGTCCCGGACGTTCATCCCGAAAGAAAACGTTCCAAGGTTTTTCTCACCACTCTCCTCTTCGAAAGGAAGTCTCAACATGAAACCGCCGTCAATGCCGACCCCCGATGCCGTCCTCCCGTAAAGCGACCTATGTATGATCTTGAAGTTGATTCCGACGGGGAACTGCACTGGAATTCTGAAGAGCGACCAACCGAAATCGATATCAAATTTGAACATGCGTGCTATGTTTAAGTAAATCGCATCGTCTGCGCTGCTGAACGACCCGGTATTCGCCAATCCGCTTTTGATAGAATCCTCCCTCAGTGCAGGTGACTCAACTTCCGTCAGGTCCAGCGTGGAAGGTATATCATCGACGCTCAACCTCACCCAGTCCACCGAGACGTTCAAGTCCTGAAGCTTCTGCGCATAACCTAGAAAGAAGAAATTCGACAACGGAGAAAATAATGAACCATACTGCGAAGAATACATCATGGATAATATTTTCGAGTCTATCAAGGCGGTCCCCGAAGGGTTGTAATGAAATGCAGTGCCATCATCCGCCAGCGAAACAAAAGCGTCGCCCATTCCGAGTGCCTCGGCTCCGACCGGAATCTCAAGAAAGCTGGCGGCATATTTGGTCTGTGCCAGAGAGACGGAATAAAACACAACAAATATAGTCAGGGCTTTTCTCATCTTTTTATCTAAGCCTCGCCATCTTGCCGATATCTTCAAGCGTTTTTCCACCGCTGCTCACACTTACCTTGTAAAAATATACGCCGTTAGCAACCTGGTTGCCGTAACTATCGGTGCAGTCCCACCACGCCTCATGATAGCCTACCGCGGTCGGAGAACCTGTACCGCCTTGCAAGAGTCCAACGGTCTCCTCCGGATTATTACTCGGATAACGAATCGTTCTCACAAGCCTTCCGCTTACAGTATAAATTTTGACCTCGACTGCATCAATCGGATTTGCCGATGTTACTTCAAATGCAATAAGAGTCTGAGAAACGAATGGATCCGGATAAGCACCGTAGACTTTCAAGCTAAAATCCGATCTTACAACAAAGTCTATTGATGCCGGGTTTGAAACGTTTCCGTTCGCATCCTTCGCCATGACTTGAAGGTTATGGGAACCATCTTTTATGGGAAGCTGCACCGTCGCCGCTACGGATGTCGGATTCGTAACGGTGTCGGGGAGTATGACGGATGCCGTGTCGACTTTCTTGCCATCGACCTCGACGTCAATATCGTTTTTATTCAGATCGATGCCGTCTTCATCATGCAGAAGGAAAGAGAATCGTGGATTTGGTGGAACATAATCTCCGCTCGAGAAAAATTGGTCCCCGACAGAAATCGTAACCTGCGGAGAAGTATGATCCGTCGAGAAAGCCGCGGAAAAAATTCCAAGCGAACTAACATTTGCCGTCACCGCTCCGTTAGCGTAATTCCCGCCCACCAGGTTCAGCGTCTGGCTACGAGGATTGTAGATATATAAATGAAGACCGGACAGGTTGGCGTTGGTTGCTGAGTCGGGGTCGGAAATTTTCAAAGCGACAGCATAGTTTTCGCCGTTTGAATATTTGACCGGAGTAAACTGGAAATATTGTAAACCTGCGCTTTTGCTTTTAGCCTGAAATATGGAAGGCTGCGGATAGAGAGGCGGGAATACTCTTTGTGCTTGAAAGATTTCCCCCGGCGAAGCTCCTGACAACACCGCCGCTGAATCGAGAGCGACCATTCCGGAAAGATTGGCGACAAAGAAATTTACTAAAATATTGTTATACGCGTAATTATTTCCCGGATGCAAATCATAGCCGATCGTGAGACTGTCAAAAACGATATAGATATAAATCGTATGACCTCCTCCCGACAAAGTTGCCGGAATTGAAACAACCTTCTGAGAAGTCGTATCCATGTTCACTCTTGCGCTTCCGAGGAAATTCCCGGACATGCGCGACCCATCATAGAAATCGACGCGGAGATTCTCTACAGGAACCCGGTTCAAATCATACACTTGCGCCTCAAGCTTCACAACGGTGTCTGCAGTAACCATGATTGTGGAGTTGATATTCACAAATCCCTGCGGCGAGAAAGCAGATAAGTCTGCTGCACCGGGCACAGGATAAGATGCCTGTTGACCTCCCACGACGCTTCCGTCTGAAAGTGTCGCCTGCAAATTTCCCGTTATGATCTCGCCTGGTTTAAGAGTGTCCGAGCTAATGTAACCGGCGCCGAAATATTTATTCTGTGATAAAGCGAGCGGAATGCTTAATGATGCCACCGGATTATTCGCGCCTGAACTCGCCGACGAATAAATTTTGCCGACGAATCTGAGAGTGGCTATATTCGAGCTCGAGGTTGCATAGGCCGTGACCGATACTTGAAAGCTGCCGGTACTCTGAGTTATTCCGAAATTGGCTATCTGCACGAAAGAATTTCCGGTTGAGTAATCTATGCTTGACGAGCTCTGCAGAGAGCTATTGTAAGTGTACACCTTGACATGACCTGTCCCCGAGAATCCGCCGGAGAATGGAACACTGAAACTACCCGCACCCGTGTTATCCAAGCTGACATTTGCCTCAGCCAGCATGTCGCTCTCGTTATTCGTCAGCTGAACTATGCCGGAACCTCCGGGGGGCCCGTTTGAGACATTTCCTGAAACGTTTTGGCCTGAAGAAACGGTATAAGAGTTTAATTGCACCGTGGAGTTGTTTTGCGGGAGCTGGATAACCAGCGCGGGATCACCAATCAAGTTGTACTGATTCACCATTGTCGTGGGAGTAACAGGCGGCTCCACCCAAGATGCATAATATAGTGATTTGGCGACCATGAGATCAGAACCGATACTCGAACCTGATGTGGTTGAATCAAAAATCAGGGGGAGAAGCTTGCTGATCATAAGGAAATCGTTATCTCTCCAGCCCAATCCGGCAGAAGCTAGAACTCCAATCGCTCCTTTATTTTCCCCAAACAAGAGTGTCGATGACAGAGGTAACCCTTCTTGACCGTCAAACGCTCCGGAGAAGCATGTCATGCTTGTAATAAAAGGATATTTGTCTTTGTTCGACATGCCTGAAATTTCGTCGTTTGTCAAAATTCCGTTGTCAGCCCAAATGGCGCCGCCGCCGTGCCCCATGAAATTCACAAGAGCCAGTCCTTGATTGAAATAACCCAGCAGGTCCTGCGTTGTACCATAATATTTCGTATCGACTTGAGGATCTTGAATGCTTGTATAAAGCCGTTTTATAAAAAAGTTGGAGGGAATCATCGAATTTACGATCGACTCGGTTTGAGTATGAAATACGTTCTCTTCTCCTCCGATAAGCAGAGCGGCATTTTGCCAGCCAAACGATTTGTTTGAATAATAACTCAAGATCTTGTCAACGACTGTGTTCAGTTGATCGATGGTGGCTGCCGGTATTCTTCCCACGGCGATATCCGGAAGCGGATCGTCGCCGTCAACACATGCATAAAAATTATCGGCGGCTGTAGCTCCGAAAGTAGACGTTTGCATCATCATCACCGGGATCAAATTTTGGGCGTCATTGCCATTCTTCGTATTCCATGTCCCGATCCCCACCAACAAAACATACTTCGGAATATTGGACCAGTTGTGATAGGCATAGGAGATAAATGACTTTATTCCGTAAGGGCTCTTTATCCCATAACTGAATTCGTCATAAATTTCATCTGCGTCCACGACGATGGTTTTTGTTCCATGCGAATTGTACCATGATGCTAACCGACTTATCGGATTATTCGGATCCGTATTCTTGACGACGTCATCAAGCTGCCTGTTGACGATCATGATATAATCCGCTGAATAATCATATGATGACAGGCCGACATTGGGAATCTGCTCGATTTGAACCGGCTTCAGCTTTCCGTCGTCGCTGACCGCGATAAACTGATCTCCTGTCGACTGGACGTAAGCCTGAAACAATGCGCCGTATCCCCTGGTTGAACCCTGACTGCTCAGAGACTGAATGGTAACGTCGGTTATTCTCGAGACATTCAATCTGTAGACTGAAACGGAGGAATTGTGGAAATTCTGAATCGTGAAGTTATAAAATCCCGGCAGGGCATTATCGGGGATGGTAAATCTTATGTAGTCCTTGTCCGCCACGTAAAGCCTCTGATACTTCAACTCGACCCAATTGAACGCAAAAGTCGTCACTGCAATGGTTCCAGGATTGGCATCGTAAACCTGAAAATTATTTGTTCCGTGATGCAGCACGCTTTGCGGGATATTAGCATCGGCGCCGACCTGGGCTATTTGCATGGTCTGGCCGTTCCAGGTCGTGTTCAGAACGTGGCTCTGGTTTATAAAGAGTTCAGCTTGATGTTCGTTCGGCACGTTTGGTGAGCCATTCTGGCCATCAAGATGAGTCACGCCATGAAAAGCTGCAGTGATGAGAAGCGGTTGAATGGAAGTCGTGTCAGGGTAAGACAGATAAAACGGCACAGTCACCATCTGGTTGCTCGATACCTCTGTCCAGTACCAATGATCTCTCTTGTCGTAAGTTTGATCGGGATCGACCGCGTCGAGGCGAAGAAACTGTCCGTCTTTTTCTAGATGAGCAATCTGAGTAAAGGAATATCCTGAGAGGTCGGTGGCATTGCTGACGCGGTTCAACGCTCCAGACTCGGTGACGAGGTGCTGGGCAGGCGCTGTAGAATCCTTTGTCAAAAAGTACACGTTATTGTCAGTGAACGGATCGAGATACATATCCGGTCTGCCGCCGGAATAATTGATAAGGTTCGGTGTTCCATAAAACTCGAAATAACTGTCCTTCGTAAATTGACCTCCGCTGGTGGTGTAAACATAAATTGGTATTTGTTTCCCGTGATTCCATAAGGTCATGTTCTCTGAAGTGATGCCGGATATGTTGACTCCGGCCGTATCGAGATCATATCCGGTTATATGATAAATCCCCTCTCGATTAACCACAATTCTTATGTACGATCCGGACGGAAGTTGCTGAGCGCTTGCCTTGCGAAGGTTGACAGGCTCCGACGATCCCGTCAGTGTCTTTTGCGCTTTCGCAAGATTGTCAAAATCCGGAGGGAACGATCGGTCTGAAGTCAGACTCACATTGACGGTTCGATAGTAAGTCAATTTCCCGGCGCCCGAATTATAATCGTAAGGGCAGACAATGAGTGAAAAGACTTTTTTCCCCCTCATTATCCCGACCTGCTTGAGCGAGACAACATTTGCCGGATTTCGAGAATCCTTTGAGGTAATTACAGAATTTCCTTCCGCGGTATCGACCATGGCAGGTACTTTATTATTGAAGGCAATGGTCTCAGGATCTCGCCTCTGAACCGTGTAACTGACGTTTCCATCGGCAACAAATGGGAAAGCAATGTATGGAGAACTGCTGCGGATCAAGAAGGCTGATGCGCTTCCCGAATCGGATGAAAACGTCAAGATTTTTTGTGTGGGTGAAATTGACTGGACTTTAACCGGCAGATGTCGGGATAAATTTCCATTGGAGGCGACTGCTCCCGGAGGTAAAAGCGCCGGAGTCAAAAGAAAACCTATCGACAATGCAAAAAATGAAAACTGCTTCGTCACTTCCCGTGGCAGTTCTTATATTTCTTTCCGCTTCCGCAGGGACACGGATCGTTCCGCCCGACTTTTTCCGCAACCCTGATCGGCCGTCGTTTGATCTGGCCCTGCGCTGCCGGTTCCCTATTCGCCTGCATCCCGAGTCCAACAGCGGAATCATGCTGAAGCTGCATTTGATCCCTTCTCGGCATTTTCGCCGCGCGACGCTGCGGGATTTCTTCCGGCACGGCCGGAAAGGCCCGAAACACTATCTGCAAAACTTCCTTATTGATCGTTCCTAACATGACCACGAACATGTCGAATGCTTCGCGCTTGTACTCTACGAGCGGATCCTTCTGTCCATAAGCTCGCAGATTTATTCCCTCTTTGAGATCGTCCATCTCGCGGAGGTGCTCCTTCCACTTTTCATCTATCACTTGAAGCATCGCCATACGCTCGAGCCTGCTCATTATCTCAACGCCAAGCTCCTGTTCCTTACGATTATAAAATTCGACCGCGGCAGTGTGAGCCCGTTCCACGACGCCGTCTTTGCCGAGGCGGCGGAATTCATCCGGCGTAAAGTTGACATCGATAAGGAAAGTCCGTCTCAGTTCATCGACGAGTCCGGCGATGTCGCCGCCGTCGTAGTAATTTTCTACAGTCTCATTCAAATGCTCACGAAGCATATCGAAAATCTCGTCCTTGAGACGTTCACCTACGAGCGCATGCCTCCTGCGGTCATAGACAACTTCGCGCTGCTGGTTCATCACATTGTCATATTCGAGCAGCCTCTTACGTATCGCGAAATTATTCTCTTCGACTTTCTTTTGTGCCCGTTCAACACTGCGAGTAATCATCGGGTGCTGGATCACGTCGCCTTCTTTCATTCCGAATCTATCCATGACCCTTGCAATCCTGTCGCTTCCGAATAACCGCATCAGATCATCTTCGAGCGAAAGGAAAAATTTCGATGACCCCGGATCGCCCTGTCTGCCGGAGCGGCCTCTAAGCTGCCGATCGATCCGGCGTGCTTCGTGTCTTTCAGTGCCGACGATGCGGAGTCCGCCCTTCTCGACGACACCCGGACCCAACTTAATATCTGTGCCACGACCCGCCATATTGGTTGCAATAGTAACCGCGCCCGGCATTCCAGCACGCGAGACAATTTCAGCTTCGCGCTGGTGCTGTTTCGCGTTCAGGACTTCATGGCCGATTCCGCGCCGCTTCAACATCCGGCTCAGTGTTTCACTGACTTCAACGCTGGTCGTCCCGACAAGGACGGGCTGCGACTGCTTCTTCATTTCTTCAAGTTCACTTATGACAGCATTGTACTTTTCTCGCTTAGTTCTGTAAATCACGTCGTCCATGTCGTCGCGAACCATCGGCTTGTTCGTCGGAATAACCACGACATCCAATTTGTAAATGTCATAAAACTCTGCCGCCTCCGTCTCCGCTGTTCCGGTCATGCCGGCCAATTTCTTGTAAAGCCTGAAATAATTCTGCAGAGTGATGGTCGCAAGCGTTTGAGTGTCACGCTCGACTTTCACACCTTCCTTTGCTTCAATTGCCTGGTGAAGACCTTCGGAGTAGCGGCGTCCCTGCAAAATCCTGCCGGTGAACTCATCGACGATCAAGACTTTCCCGTCTTGAACGACATACTCGACATCTTTTTCATAAAGTGAATACGCTCTCAGAAGCTGCGACACGGTGTGGATCCGGTCGCTCCTTTCAGCGTAGAGTTTATACAACTCCTCTTTCTTCCGCTGAACCTGAGATGGAGTCAGGAATTTGTCGTTCTCAATAGCAGCGACTTCGGTTCCGATATCCGGCAAAACGAACATATCTTTGTCCGCCTCGGAAGATGCAAGATATTCGCGTCCCTTCTCCGTGAGGTCGATGACGTGGGTTTTCTCATCGATGGAATAGTAAAGCTCGTCATCTATCTCGTGCATCCGCGAGCCTTGGTCCTTCAGGTACTCAAGCTCGGTTTCCTGCATCAGGCGTTTGTTTGACGGCTCGGTGAGGAGCTTTGTCAATCTCTTGTGTTTTGGAAAACCATGGTACGATCTAAGTATTAAAACGCCCGCTTCCTTTTCTTTTTCTTCTGACAACAATTTTTCGGCATCTGCAACGATCCGGCCGATGAACCGGACCTGTTCGTTGACAAGCCTCTCGATGCGGGGCTTCATATTGTCGAACGAATGCTCTGTCGATCCGACCGGCCCGCTGATGATGAGCGGCGTTCTCGCTTCATCGATCAGAACGGAATCCACTTCGTCGACGATCGCATAATAATGTTCCCGTTGGACGATATCTTCCGGGCCGACGCCCATATTGTCGCGGAGATAATCGAAGCCGAATTCATTATTGGTTCCGTAAGTAATGTCACACTCGTACATTCTCCTCCGCTGCGTCGAATCCATGTCCGCCTGGATGCAGCCGATGGTGAGTCCTAGAAACTCAAAGACCTTTCCCATCCACTCGCTGTCGCGTTTGGCGAGATAATCGTTGACTGTGACAAGATGTGTGCCTCGCCCCGGAAGGGCATTGAGATAAAGCGGCATCACGGCTACGAGAGTTTTCCCTTCGCCGGTCGCCATCTCCGCAATCTTTCCTTGGTGCAAGACAAGTGCGCCCATAAGCTGGACGTCAAATGGAACCATGTCCCAGACTATTTTGTGTCCCGTTACGTCCCAGCTTTTCCCGACGAGCCGGTGGCAGGCCTCTTTGGCGACTGCAAAAGCTTCCGGAAGAATTTCATCCAGAATATCTGCAATGACATTATCCCGCTCTTCTTCCAATTCGTCCAGCCGTTGATAGATTCCCTTCCGATCCTCACCCTGGACGTCTTCTTTGAGTTTTTCCTTCAGCTCATCGATTTCTTTTTCATACTCCGCGGCCTCTTCTTTGATCCTTGAACGAAATTCCTCAGTCTTATGCCGGAGTTCATCGTCGGACAAGCTCTGAAGTTTCGCGAAAGCTTCGTTCACTTCTTCCACTATAGGTACAAGTTTTTTGGCGTCGCGCTCATGTTTTGAGCCGAAAATCTTTTTTATTATGGAGACAGGCATCTTTTCTCGTTAAATATGATAAAAAATATAGGGAGGCAGATACAGGTAATCAAGGTAAAGAGAAAATGGCTTCATTGGTGCGCGAAGCGAAACAAGGACGGAGGAAAGCGATTATACTGGAGGTTATTACTCAAGATTCGAAATAGAAGTCACCCGAAACTATCCAAGCCAGTGCCAGACGTCTCCTCAACTTCATGGAGAAATTTCTTACGGAACCTCCATAATAGATTTCTCATCGCCGTGCTCCGTCGAGATAACAGTTTGGGAGGCGAAAAGGAAGCTATAATTGAATTGGCTCGTCGGACCTAATTCCAAGCCAACACGCCGCGGCGAACAGATAGAAAAAGGCCACGGTCAACAGCGGAATGTTCCACGAATGACCCCAGTCGAGATAGAAGCCGACCAGCATCGGACCGACGGCGCCGCCGAGGTTTCCGAAAGTGTTCATCGTCCCTGTGACGACCCCTGCATGTGAGCCGCCGATGTCGAGGCATGCTGCCCAGGCCGGCGCAACGCCAAAGGTGGCCAACCCGGCGGCTGTGGCAAAGAGAAACGCCGAGACTCTCGCGTCGGCGGTTTCGATAGCCGTCACGAGAATCACGGCGGCAAGCGGCAGTCCAATGACTCCGGGAATGCGCCTGCCCCAGCGCCGGCCGATGCGCAGAACCAAACGATCACTTGTCCATCCGGCCAATGCGACGCCCGCCGCCATGCAAAGCAACGGCAGCATAGCGAGCCAGCCGACGGTTTTCAGGTCAAAGCCTCGCGCACTGAGTAAATATTTCGGCATCCACGTCAGAAAAAAATACCAGCCGTAAATCACACCGAAGTACATACCGCATAAGAGTGTCAGAGAACGATTCCGGAACAATTGTTTCCACGGCGTGCGCTCCCGCTCGGTGGAGCGGGCGGATTCCGGAGAGATGATTTTCAATTCTGATTGATTCACACCGTGATGGCTTTGCGGCTCGTCTCGAAACCACCAAAACCACAAAACGGACCATGCCACTCCAGCAAGCGCGTACACGAAAAAAATCGTGCGCCAATGCCAGCGGGTCAGGAGTTCGGCGGTGAGCCATTGCGTCACAGCGCCGCCAAGCAGTGCGGACATGATGACGAGGCCGAAGGCGTTGCCCCGCCAGTTTTTTGGAAACCATCTTGAGAACGCGCGCGAAAGTCCCGGAAACATGCCGGCTTCGCCGACCCCAAACAAAAGTCTCACGAGCAAAAGCGAGACAAATCCGTAGGCGAGGCCCGTTGCGGCAGTCATGAGCGACCACCATACCACGACTCGCGTCAACATCAAACGCGGGCCAAAACGGTCGGCAAGCCATCCTCCTGGAATCTCAAATGCCGCATATGCAAAAGTAAACACGCTGAAGACCAATCCCAATTGTAAGTCGCTCAAGTGCAAATCTCTTTCCACAAACGGTGCGGCCATAGAGATGCAAACGCGATCAAGGTAGGAAATAGCAGTGATGGCGAGTGCAAAGATTAGAACGCCGTAACGCGCGCGGCTCGCCTGAATGGCGGTGGTGTCCGGAGAAATTGTCATCGATAACTATTCAAACAATTTCCCCCTGACTCCAGCTGTATCCTGATGTTCTTGATTTTCCGTCACACTCCTCAGTCTGCGCACGTCCAGCCGTTCTCGAAGCGGTCGACAGCTTCGTTGGCGGCGCTTGCCAGCTCTTTCTCGATATCTGTGGACGTACCGTCGCTGGAGAAGCGGCACAGGTGGCCTGCACCCCATCCATGCATACAAACGTAAATGCGGTATGTATCATCTTCGCGATGGTAAACGTCGAGGAACAATGTGAAATTGTAAGTGCTCGGGTCATCATTCCAATCGGCGCCTTCGAACCGTACATTGTAACTCATGTCCCCTGAGTAGTCATTCATTAAAGAAACCATGGCAGGGACTAAGTTCTTTTTGACCGTTTCTATATCTTCTGCAGTGTAGTGCGTCGTTATATAGAATCGGATTCGCATCGCGCCATTCTTACCAGAACCGTCTTTATCTTTGAAGCCATCCGAGTAAGTTCGATTGCACGGATCATTGTCGTACCACTGTGCTTTGATTGGAACCGACAACGTCAGAGCCGAAACCAACACCAAGAAAGATAGAGCCAATTTACTCATTTCATGTCTCCTTCTTTTTAAAACCACGTTGAAATATGTCCTGCCGATGAAACGGAAGCAAGTCAAACTCTCCCAGGTGTGATTTCTTTTACATGTATGTTCCGAGAGTTCCTACTTTCTCGCCCAGGTGTTATTATCCGCATTCACGTCCGGCAGAATTTTATCCGGATCAACCACCACCGAGTCGATCAGGCCCGTCGAATTATACCTGAACGTGAACAAGCCGCGGCGTTCCCAAACTTCGACAGGGAAATTCATTCTGCCGGATTTCCCATTCGACTCCTTAACCTCAACCGTCACCGGCATAACCATCCGGTCTTTGTTCTCAATCGTGATCAGTGAACCTTTCGCAGGATCACCATCGACATATTTCACGCTGTCAACTGCCTGATCTAGTTTATAGTTTTTCACAAACCATCCTTTCCAGAACCAGTTCAGGTTTTCGCCCGAGGCGTCGTTCATCGTTCTGAAAAAATCTGCCGGCATGGGATGTTTGTACGCCCACCTCTTTATGTAAGTCCGAAATGCATAGTCGAATCTGTCATGTCCGAGAACGTTCTCGCGAAGCATATAGAGTCCGAGTGCCGTTTTGTAGTATTCAAGCAGATGAGAATACTTTCCGGGAATTGCGTCCGCAAAAGAGACGATTGGCTGCGATTCCGGATTCATCAAATACGATACTATATCACGGGCGGGATTTTTTCCTTCCGGGTCGAACTCATTGTCCCGCTTCGGTGCGTACTCTCCATGATTAAATTCATCAGACGCATAAATGTCTATGAATGTATTGAATCCTTCATCCATCCATGCGTTTGCACGCTCGTTCGATCCGACGATCATCGGGAACCAGTTGTGTCCGAGCTCATGTGCGGTAACATACCACATCACTTTGTTTTTCATCTGCCACCAGTCGAACACTATCCCGGGGTATTCCATGCCACCGACCGGGCCTCCAACATCTATGGCACAGGGATACGGATATTCGAACCAATCTTTCGAAAAAATTTCTATGCTCGCTTTGGTGTATTCGGCCGAACGTCCCCACATTGAATCCGATGCGCTTTCGATCGGGTATACCGACATGGCGAGTGATTTTTTTCTGCTTGGAAGATTTATTCTCGCGGCGTCCCAGATAAATGCACGCGAACAAGCCCAGACAGCATCGCGCGAGTTTTTCATTTTGAAATGCCATTTCAGCATTCCACTTTCTCTCGGACGTGTCTGAGGGTTTCCGATCTCGTCCGGACTAATGACATAAACCCTATTGTCGCTCTTGCGCGCCTTATCCAGCCGGCCGACTTCATTTTTCGTAAGAACATCTTTGGGATCGACGAGTTCTCCGGAACCGACAACGATCATGTCCGACGGAACTGTCACGGTGTAATCGAAGTCGCCGTACTCGCAGTAAAATTCTCCTTCACCAAGAAACGGCAAGCTGTTCCATCCGTTCACATCGTCATACACTTCCATGCGCGGATACCATTGTGCAACATCATAGATCGCGCCATTTTTCGTGTACATCCAGCCTGTCCTGCCCAATCCGCCGGGCGGAATCACGAAGGAATATTCAATCGCGATTTTTATTCTGCCTCCACCCGATTTAATTGAGTGAGGCAAACGTATTTGCATTCGCGTGTCACTGATCAGGTAATTCGCCTTAGAAGTTTTACCTTCCCCTTCGACAATCACAGAAGCGATGCTGTCCCCGCCGTAAAAATTTCTTGATGGGTTTCCTGAGACTGACACGCCGCGCGAATTTTCGCCGAGCTGGTTCTGCTCAAGCTGGAGCCATACGTAAGGAAGCTCATCCGGGCTGGAGTTAGTATAAGCGATTTCAACTTTCCCTTTTATGGTTTTTGTCGCCGTGTCGAGACTCGCTTCAATCTTATAGTCGGCACGATTTTGCCAGTAACGCGGTCCCGGAGCGCCGCTTGCGCTGCGATAAGCGTTCCCGCCATGGCCGTCAAAATTTGGATCGAATATCTCATTCGGATCATAACCGTGTTTCTCCTGAGAGTTAGCTACAGTTAATAGAAAAAACAGCAAAAAAAATATCGGAACGCATGGCAAAATTCTTTTCATCTTGACGACTTTCTATTGTTTCATGATTTATTTTACGAGTAAAACTGATCGAGGCAGCAACTTTTTTCCGCAGAAACGTAGGCTTAAATGTGAATTCTACTGTTCCGGTTTATTCAGTATTAAGAATATACTTGCGCGGCACTGTAAAGGCAAAACAGAAGCTTGCCTCGATGCCTCCGGGTTTTCATTTGTAATCTTGTATCATCAATACTAAATTCTCTGAAAGATGAAACTCTTAAAATCGCCAGCCTTCCTCTGTTTGACAGCCGTCATCGGCCTCGCAGTTTTTATTTACCTGCTTCCATCCTATTCGACGCTCCGCTCGATCGACAGCAGGCTGACCCGTTCTCAAGTCCGGCAAGATTCAAGGGATGTTGCAAGCCGGATCGGCTTAAGTTTACCAAACGGCTTGATGGAAAGAACCACTTTTGGAACAGATAATGTTGCAATTACATTCCTTCAGAGCAGGGCCGGCATACCTCAGATAAATAAGTTGGTCAGAGATGACTCCATAGCGGTGAACCGCTGGACGGTCGTTTGGTTTGATGGTTCCCAACAAACGGATGAGAGCAGGAGGTTTGAAGTTTCTTTCTCTCAGGCAGGGAAACTGGTATCTTATAGAATTGCGATTCCGGATTCCACGGGCGGAAAATATTTGCGGGAAAATGAGGCGAGAAATGTTCTCGATTCCTGCTGGCAGAATCGCCACCTAGACGTCATCACCGGTATAAATCTGTCAGACTGGAGTTTAAGAACCTCTGAGCCTATACGGTTAGAACGACGACAGGATTGGACATTCACTTTCGTGCGCAAGAACGAAAATGTTTTCGGGCTGACCGAACAGATTTCCGTTCGAACCAGCGGGGACCGGATAATCTCCTACGAAAGATCCTATCAGGTTCCGTCTGAATTCAGTCTTGAGTACAATTCAAGAAGTGCCCCGTTTGTCTTTATTGTTTTTTCGTCATGGGTAATCATATTCATTCTCTTTGCGGCAGGTTTGGTGATTTTTCTAAAGCGATACAACGAAGGTGAGGCGGGAGTCGGATCATCGCTGCAAGTGAGTTCGACATATTACATCATGGCTGCAATATCGATCGTCCTGAGTCTGCCTAATATTTCAAGAGCCGTGCAGATAAGTTCACTAAATTTATTTTATCAGACCATAGTGGTTGCAGTAGCAATGCTCCTTCTATGGATCCCCCTTCAGGCCATCCTTACTTTCTCGGCATGGGGGATCGGGGAATCGTCGGCACGGGCGCAGTGGCCTGAAAAACTTTTTACGTTTGATGCGGCTACACATCTAAGATTCCTCAACGAAAAAGTCGGGGTTTCAATACTTCGCGGGTTCGCATTCAGCGGAATTTTGCTCGGAGTCTATGCCGTCGCACATCCGCTGCTCCACATTTATGCGGTGGATGTAAACATGAGTACCCCGTTAGATACCTATTCACCGACGATTCAATCGATCGCCGATTCATTTGCTGTTGGATTATTCTGTGAGACCCTCTACAGATTCGGGGTGCTTTCGTTTTTTGGAAGAAGGCGGCTCACTACCGGGATGATAGTTTCCGCGGCTCTGTTCATACCATCGGTATTCTATGAGCTTCCCTACGGTGAATACCAGATTTCTACCAGAATATTACTTTCTATCGCATTGTCGGCCGTCATGATTTTATTGTTCTTGAAATACGACTTCCTGACCGTCCTCGTTGTGAGCGTACTCTTCAATTTGGCCCACAACCTGATTCCGATTTTCGGATCGAAAGCATCATACTTCGAGTGGAACTCCGTGATTGCCGCCGCCGTCTTAGTCTTACCGATCATAATTTCATTTGTCGCTCTATGGAAGAAGCAGCATTTCGAATTGACGGTCGATCTTATGCCGAAACACATTCGAAGAATAAGCGAGCGAGAGCGGATGGCGAGGGAATTGGAGATCGCAAAGAACGTACAAATCAACCTTCTGCCGCGAAATAGTCCGTCGGTTCCGCAGTTCGAATTCGGAGGAATCTGCATTCCGGCGCTTGAGGTCGGGGGAGATTACTACGACTTCGTTCGAATGAACAACGGAATGATCGGAGCTACGATTGCGGATGTATCCGGCAAGGGTTTACCTGCGGCGATATACATGACTCTCACGAAAGGGGCCCTCCAGGCCTACGGCGAGGAAGAGCCATCACCCAGAAAAGTATTAAACAGGATTAACTCGATAATTTTCCGATCGGTTGCGCGCGGCATTTTTATCAGCATGATTTATGCTGTGATCGATACCAAAGCCAAGAAGGTTCTCTTCGCAAGAGCAGGACATAATCCGCTGGTATATTTTTCCACTGAAAAAAATGACGTGAGACTTTTATCTCCATCCGGCCTCGCGCTCGGACTGGATAACGGCGATAAATTCGAATCAAGCCTCGAGGAGATGGAAATAGTCTTAAAACCCGGTGATTCCCTTATCTTCTACACGGACGGATTCAGCGAAGCGATGGATCCCAGAGCAAACGAATTCGGCGAAGACAGATTGATGCGGCTTATCGAGTCGACGAGAAGCCTGTCAGTAAAGGAGATGCTGACGAAGATCGAAGACGAGGTAAGGAAATTTGTGAGTGGTGCGCCGCAGCACGACGATATGACAATGCTCGTGGTAAAAGTAAAGCCGGACTAAAATTTCTTGGGAGGAGATCGCTTCTAAAGCTGCGAGAGCTTTCTCAGAATCGCTTCGTGTATGTAAGGATTTGCCGCAACTCCGGTTCGTCCGTAAACCGTGGAGTTCCCCTCAAAGTCCGTAAAAATTCCCCCGGCCTCCTCAACTATGATTTTTATCGCGGCCACATCCCACGGACTGACGATCGGGTCAAGCATGGCCTCCGCTGAACCTTCGACAACGAACGTATAACCGAAGCAGTCGCCGAACCCGCGATCATGGTACGCAGACTTTATGATTTCGTTAAATCCGCTATCGTACTTCGTTCCGAGAAAATAACTCAACCCGCCGAAAATGATCGCCGACCTTTCCAATTCCTTGACCTTGCTGACTCTTATCCTCTCGCGGTTTCTGTATGCTCCGTGTCCCTTGGAAGCATAGTAAATCGTTTTCAGTGCGGGGAGTGCCATGATCCCTGCAACTATTTCTCCTTCGCATTCGAGTCCACAGAGTGTACCCCAATAGGGAATTCCACGTGTAAAATTTCTAGTGCCGTCTACAGGATCGATTATCCACCGCATGGACGTCTCACGGCTCATGCCTTCGCCAAATTCCTCGCCAAAGAAACCATGGGCCGGAAATTTCTTAGACAACTCACCGACAAGGAATTTTTCGCACAACTTATCGGCAACCGTGACCGGGCTTTTGTCGGATTTGTAGCTTACTTTGAGGCGGGAATTAAAATATTTCAGCGTGATGCGCTCCGAATCCTTCACAACCTTCAGAGCGTATTCTAATTCTTTTCCGAATGGATCCCTTCTGGAGAGGTGAGATTTCAATAGCTTCTTATTGAGCGGCTGCTTTTGCTTTGCCCGCCTGAGAACGTCTTGCTTTTATCTTTGCTTTAATTTTCTTTACTTTGCGATGATGTTTTCTTACTGCTGCTTTTGTCTTCTTGTTCATTTTTTTCCTGTAATTTGTCTCTGCTTAACTCATACCAATTTTAACAAAGCCTGGGAGAAAAAACAATCCTGACTATTTACGTCGCAGGATCGAAAGCCCCAAAACAAAAAGCGCTGACAGCCTTTTCAGCCATCAGCGCTGTTATACCTTTTGAAGACGCCCGATCTAGTTGGTACTCACATCGGAAAGATTCGGGTCTTTCGTTTCGGTTTCCGCTTTGAGCTCCGAGAATTTCAATTCGCCGCTCCGCTTGTCGGTCTTTACCCGTACCACCATGCCTTCGACGAAAGTGCCTTTGAGCATTTCTTCGGCAAGCGGGTCTTCCAGATATCGCTGGATCGCGCGGCGAAGCGGTCTAGCTCCAAATGCCGGATCAAATCCTTTCTCTGCGAGGAATTCTTTCGCAGGTTTCGTAAGCTCCAGCTTCACTCCGAGACTTCCGAGCCTGTTCCGCAAACTTTCCGTGTGAATGTCGATTATCTCCTTGATATCCTCGGTCGTAAGCGGCCGGAAAATTATCACATCATCGATCCTGTTCATAAATTCCGGATTAAAGAGTCTCTTCATCGCCTCTTCTATCACATTTTTCATCGAAGTGTATCTATCCTCCGTGCTCGATTGTCCGAATCCGAACGTGCCTGCAGCCTTGATATCCCGCGTGCCGATGTTTGTCGTCATTATCAAAATGACATTCTTGAAATCGACACGTCTTCCCAGGCTGTCAGTTAATATTCCATCATCGAGAACCTGCAGCAAGATGTTGAACACATCGGGATGTGCCTTCTCAATTTCGTCGAGCAAAACGACGCTGTACGGCTTGCGGCGAACTTTCTCCGTGAGCTGTCCGCCTTCTTCATAGCCGACATACCCCGGAGGAGCGCCCACAAGACGGCTGACGTTAAACTTCTCCATGTATTCAGACATATCGATTCTCACGAGGGCGTCTTCCGAGTCGAACAAATATTTTGCGAGCGCCTTCGCGAGCTCGGTTTTTCCAACGCCGGTGGGACCCGCGAAAATAAATGAGCCGATAGGCCTCTTAGGATCTTTCAATCCCGCACGTGCTCGTCTGATCGACTTGGTAAGTTTTTCAACCGCCTCTTTCTGTCCGACGACGACTTTATTCAATTCGTCCGTCATCTTCAGCAGTTTCACCGATTCGCTCTCGGCAATCTTGTTGACCGGGATCCCGGTCATCATCGCGACGACGTCCGCAACGTGGTCCGCAGTTACCTCATGCACCGTTGTTTCGGCCTTCAACTCCCACTCGCGCTTTGCAATCTCTAGATCTGAGAGGTATTTCTTTTCGAGGTCTCTCAGTCGAGCGGCTTCCTCAAAGTCCTGCGTCTTCACAACTTTGTTCTTCTGCTGTTTTATCTTCTCAATTTCTTCTTCGAGCTCGACTATTTCTTTCGGAGCAATAATGTTTGCAAGATGAATTCTAGATCCAGCTTCGTCCATGACATCGATCGCTTTGTCGGGCAGGAATCTATCGGTCATGTAACGATCGCTCAGCTTCACTGCTGCCTCTATCGCGGCATCGGCGTACCGAACGTTATGATGCTCCTCATATTTCTGTTTAATGTTGTTCAAAATCTGCATGGTTTCCAGAACCGTGGTGGGTTCCACCATGATTTTCTGGAACCGGCGGTCGAGCGCACCATCTTTCTCTATATACTGCCTGTAATCGTCGAGAGTCGTGGCACCGATGCATTGTATCTCGCCTCTTGCCAGTGCGGGCTTGAACATGTTCGACGCGTCCAGCGAGCCCGACGCGCCTCCCGCCCCGACTATCGTATGGAGTTCATCTATAAATAGAATTACGTCTTTTGCCTTCTCAAGTTCATTGAGGACCGCTTTCATTCTTTCCTCGAACTGCCCGCGATATTTTGTTCCCGCAACAAGCGCCGCCAAGTCGAGCGTAACGACACGCTTGTTGTGTAGAACACGCGAAACCTTTTTCTGTACGATCCGGAGTGCAAGGCCTTCCGCAATCGCAGTCTTGCCGACGCCGGGTTCGCCGATTAAAACCGGGTTATTCTTTTTTCTTCTTGCAAGAACCTGCGCGACGCGCTCGATTTCTTTTTCGCGGCCTATGATCGGATCAAGTTTATCTTCCACGGCAAGTTTCGTCAGATCTCTCCCAAAATTATCGAGAACGGGTGTCTTCGATTTTTCAGCCTTTCGTCCTTCGGTTCCCGGTCCATGCTGTGCTGCCTGCGCCGCCGGCTGGGATGGTCTGCCGTTGATAATGTTGTCCAGCTCCTGGCGAACACTGTCGTAAGTAACGTTAAACTGATGGAGAATCTGCGAGGCGACATTGTCATCGTCTCTCAACAAAGACAAGAGCAAATGCTCGGTTCCAATCACGTCGGACTTGTAAAGCTTCGCTTCCAAGTATGTGATCTTCAAAACTTTTTCCGCCTGCTTTGTCAGAGGAATGTTTCCGATGGTCAGCGTACCCCCCGAAGTGCGGACCGTGTCCTCAACTGCTTTCTTCAGCTTATACAAATCGACCCCGAGGTTCCTGAGGATCTTGACGGCTATGCCTTCGCCTTCGCGTATGATGCCGAGGAGAAGATGTTCCGTTCCGATAAAGTCGTGCCCCAGTCGCAGCGCCTCTTCACGGCTTAGCCTGATAACATCCTGCACTCGATTAGAAAAATTGCCTTCCATTTCAAACCTGGTATTTTAGTTCCATATTAACTTTAACACTTTCGTATCCCGGCGAGTTTCAAGCCGCGTTTCAAGACGGCGCCAATCACACATATAATTTAAAGTAGCATCAACCTATTATCAATGAATCAGAAAAATGCTCAATTGCAATTTCGTTACTCTTTTAATTTCGGAATATGGCTGACAAAATCAAGTCAGCTATCTTAACAATTCCCTCCAGGACAAATTTGAGGCCCTCGCCGATTTACACCGGCTTCCGGAAGAAAACAGACACTCCCATTCTAGCCTAAATAGGCTCAATTAGAAGAATTGATTCCTTTGAATATTCGGCAGACACAATTAAATTTCAACGCTTCGAATCCCCGTCCCAACGGTATCCCCCGGGACAGACTCTTGGGACACTCACGAGGATAAATTAAATCTTTGAACGGTGACATATAAGTGAAAATTGACAGGCTAATTCAAATTCTCCTACCTCACGACGAAAAATTTTACAGGTTGTTTGAGGAATCGACAAGATTATTGCTCAAAGCGTCGATCGCATTGAAGAAATTATCGGACGCTGATGCAGCAACAACCCAAGCTCTGGTTAAAGAAATCGAAAACCTTGAACATCAGGCAGACGAAGTCACGCACGAAATCTTCGGCGAGTTAAACGCGACATTCGTTACTCCGTTTGACCGCGAAGATATCCACGAGCTGGCATCGTCGCTCGACGATATCATGGACTTCATAAATGGCAGTGCATCCCGCCTGACCTTATACAATGTGAAAGTCGATTCGCAATACATGCGCAAGCTGATGGAAATTATTCAGGAGCAGGTCGAGGTCATCGGAAAAGGAATTCCGTTTCTCAGGGATTTTAAAGACTCGGACTCGCTTCAAGAGATTTTAAGAAAAGTAAACGAATATGAGAACGAAGCCGATTCGGTATTCGAGCTTGCGGTGGCCGACCTCTTTGAAAATGAGAAGAACGTCATCGAGCTTATAAAGAAGAAGGAGATACTGGTAGGATTGGAGACCGCAACCGATAAATGCGAAGACGTCGCCAACGTCCTAGAGTCCATCTTGATAAAACATGCCTGATTCCATTTTCGCCTGATGCTCCTTCTCGTCACTTCCATAATACTGGTCGCACTTGTTTTCGATTTCCTGAATGGCTTTCACGATTCCGCAAATTCAATAGCGACCGTAGTTTCGACCCGCGTGCTCTCACCGCGAAAAGCCGTGGCGTGGGCGGCATTCTTTAATTTCGTGGCTGCATTCATGTTTACATTGAAAGTTGCAGGCACGCTTGGCAAGGGGCTCGTCCAATTGAACGACGTCACCGTTTATGTCATACTTGGTGGGCTGTGCGGCGCCATTATATGGGATCTGATAACATGGTACTACGGCCTGCCGACAAGCTCATCGCACGCTCTGATGGGAGGATATGCCGGTGCCGCAATCGCGAAAGCCGGTTTCTCCGCAATAATTCCTCATGGATGGATTCCTACACTGATATTTATAGTGGTCGCCCCCGTGATGGGTCTTGTGGTGGCTTTTCTTCTGATGGCCATTGTAATGTGGCTTTTCCACAAAAGGTCCTCTACCAAAGTAAACAGAGGCTTCCGAAGACTGCAGCTACTTTCGGCGGCATTTCTCAGCTTGGGCCATGGTACAAACGACGCGCAGAAAACCATGGGAATCATAACTGGGCTTCTCGTCACCTCAGGCTATCTCACCACTTTCCATGTGCCAATCTGGGTCGTGCTCACCTGCCATTTTGCAATTGCCATGGGCACGCTATTGGGTGGATGGAGGATCGTGAAGACGATGGGACAGAAGATCACGAAACTCCGGCCCGTCGATGGCTTTTGCGCTGAGACTGCAGGTGGAATCACTCTTCTAATTGGAACATTTCTCGGCATTCCAATTAGCACGACGCACACAATTAACGGTGGAATAATGGGAGTCGGTGCAACGAACCGCCTCTCCGCTGTGCGATGGGGAGTCGCTGGCAATATAATTATTGCATGGCTCCTTACGATCCCAATGTCGGCGCTGATCGGTGCCGGTACTTACAAAGTCATATCGCTTTTCATAAAATAGAGGAACTCAGGCCAACCGGTATCCTCAAAATCTGTCCCTTGTGCTCAACGTGAAATTGTCCTGCCCGTCCCGGTGTTCCCGATTCAACGAACTAACCGCTTCGTGCCCTCATATTGATTTCGATCTTCTCAACTGAGCATTTTTATTTTTCCCCCGCGTTACACGATGCTTTGTCACGAGCTCAGAAAATTCTCTTACCGCTGCTTCGCCGTAGACCGGCTGAACGTATTGCGAATGTTTCGGAAACGCCTTGGCTGATCTGAACCCGGCGATCTTTAACAAACTTCTGATTTCCATCAGCTCTCTTCTGTTCGCCGCGACGAGGCGGACTTCGTAACCTTTCTTATATTTTTGCCTCAATTTTTTGCGACGCTCTTTATCCGGAAGACGGAAATAGCCGTTGCGCAAAAAATATTTCAAAAGTTCGGTCTCGGCTTTCATTGTCCCGTCAGTGCGCATCCAGCCAGTTCGGTCCCGTGCCGACCTCGACATCAACAGGCACACTCAGCTTCATTGCAGTTTTCATCCTGTCGGTTACAAGCTTTTCCAGTTCCTTCACTTCGCTCTTTGGCGACTCGAAAACCAATTCGTCATGCACTTGCAGTAACATCCGCGATTTCATGTCCTTCTTCTTCATCTCGTGGTGGATTGCGATCATGGCAAGCTTGATCATGTCTGCGGCGGTTCCCTGTATCGGCATGTTGATCGCCTGTCTCTCTTCAGCCATTCTCACGGCAGAATTTTTGCTGTTGATGTTGGCGAGGTACCGGCGTCTTCCGAGAAGCGTCTCGACGTATCCATGCTTGCGCGCAAATTCAAGCGTACTGTTTATATATTCACGAACCCGCGGGAATCTCCGAAAATATGTATCGATCACGTCCTTGGCTTCACCCTGCGAAATTCCCAGACGAATTTTTAATCCATACGGACCGATCCCGTACAGCAGCCCGAAGTTTACTTCCTTCGCTTTGCGGCGCATATCGGAAGTGACCTCGTCGGTGGGAACGCCGAACACTTTTGAAGCTGTAGTCCGGTGGATATCTTCGTGCTTATTGAACGCGTCGATCAAGCCTTCGTCTTTGCAGATGTGTGCCATGATACGAAGCTCGATCTGCGAATAGTCAGCAGAAACCATCACCCACCCCTTTTCACCCGGCACAAACGCTTTCCTGATTTCCTTTCCCATCTCACCCCGAATGGGAATGTTTTGCAGGTTTGGATCTGCGGAGCTGAGTCTTCCGGTAGCCGCCACCGTTTGATTGAACGAAGTGTGGACTCTTCCGGTCCGCGGATTTATCAAAGTCGGAAGCACATCTACGTATGTCGATTTCAGCTTCGTCACTTTTCTATAGGTGAGAATTTTCTCCGCAATCGGATGCTCTGCGCCCAACTCTTCGAGCACGAAAACGTCTGTCGAATATCCTGTTTTTGTTTTCTTAGTAGGGGCTATCTTCATCTTCTTGAACAAGATTTCTCCGAGCTGCTTTGGAGAATTAATGTTGAATTCTTCGCCGGCAAGTTTGTAGACCTCGTCACCAAGGTTTTCGATCATTCGTTCCAGCTCTTTCGAAATTTGCCCGAGTATCTCCGTATCGATCTTCACGCCGGTTCTCTCCACCTCCGCAAGAACCTCGATCAGTGGAAATTCCACCTTTTCGCACAGGCCAAGCAGATTTGATTTCTCCAATTTCTTCTGGAGAACATCTCTCAGCTGCAATGCAACATCGGCATCTTCGCCCGAATATTCCGCGACCACTTCCGGCGAAACCTCGCTCATGTTTATTTGATTTTTCCCTTTGCCGATCAGCTCCTCGATCGCTATCGGCTTGTATCCCAGATATTCTTTCGCGAGCGCGTCGAGGTTGTGCTGTCCGTCCGGACTAACGACATATGCTGCAACCATGGAATCGAAAGCAACTCCCTGAGTCGTGACGCCATAGTTGGAAAGTATCAGCATATCGTATTTCAAATTCTGTCCGACCTTTTTGATCTTTGACGATTCAAAAATTGGCTTCAATAATTTGACAGCATCTTTGACGCTGACACCACGTCTGGCCTCACCGCCCGAGAAGAGATCCCCGCCGTCGGAGGCTACGCTGACATAATATGCCTCGCGCGGCTTTACCGACAAAGAAATCCCCACCAAATCGGCAAGAAGAGCGTTCGTCCCTGTCGTCTCCGTATCCATCGAGACGAACTCCGACTTCTTCAATTTCTCCACCAACTTTTGAAGATCGGATAAATCGGTTATGAGCTTGTATGAATGCTTGACACTTGATACATCTTTATAATTTCCATCCTCGAACCGGACTTCAGTAACTGAAGGTTCACCTGCGGTTTCCTTTTCCTCCTCTGCCGGTTCTTTTGTCTTCTCCGACGGTGCAGGAATCATTTGCTGTGCCCTCTTGATGAGCGAGCGAAATTCCAGCTCATTGAAAATCTTTGTGACCTCAGCACCGTCGGTATTTTTTTCTTTTAGCGAATGAAAATCGACGCCGAGCGGCACGTCCGTTTTTATCGTGACCAATTTCTTCGAGAGAAGTGCCATATTCTTTCCTTGCTTCAACTTTTCCTGAAGAGCCGGCTTTTCAATCTTGTCTGCACTCGCCAGTAATTTCTCCAGCGTGCCATATTGTTGAATCAAGGGAATTGCCGTCTTATCGCCGATCCCTTTGATGCCGGGGACATTGTCCACCGCGTCGCCCGTCAACGCCATAACATCGATCACCTGCGACGGCTTCACTCCGAATTTTTTCTCGACACCCTTTTCATCGACTATCTCGACCTCCATCCCGCTCTTTCCCGGCTTATACATTTTTATTCTCGGAGTTACAAGCTGCATAAAGTCTTTGTCACCCGTCACCATGAAGACATCGATGTTTTCCTTTGCGGCAAGCTGTGCAAGCGTTCCGATGAGGTCGTCGGCTTCATAGCCTGCCTTTTCAAGTGTCGGCACACCGAAAGCGTTCAGCATTCTCTTTATATGCGCCAACTGGCCGATCATCTCTTCAGGCATCTTTTCTCGAGTGGCTTTGTATTCCGGATATTCTTTGTGGCGGAACGTCGGTTCGCCCGTATCGAAGACGGCCACCAGGTAATCCGGCTTTTCATCGCCTATAATTTTCATCAGATAATTTGCAAAGCCGAACGCCGCGCTCGTGTTCTGGCCTTTCGAATTGATGAGGGGGTGGCTGATCATCGCGAAATATGCGCGATAAGCGAGTGCTGTTCCGTCGAGTATAAAAAATCTTTTTGCGGCCACTGGAAACTCCTGTTTTCAGCCAAAGGCTGATGCGCCTCTGGCGCAGAATCAATTTAGCAAAGATTGCGATTCAGTGGAAGCCAAGCACAGTTTGAACTTAACACAACTCTAATCTATCTTAAAACAAAAAAGGAGGACTGATGTCAGAACAAACTGGTACTTCGGATCATTCCCAGGCTAATCAACCTGATGGCCAAGAGAAATTATCCTTTATGGATAAAGCAGCAGGAGTCTTTTACGAGCCGTCGAGAGTCTTTCAGGCTTTGAAAACCTCTCCCGTAAAGGTCGCAGATTGGCTTGTCCCGGTGGCGCTTCTGGCAATCGTCATCGGTGTCTCGACTTATGTGAGGTTTAGCTCGCCCGATCTCCGTTTCCAGATGGCACAACAGCAAGAACAGCGGTTTGACAAGATGGTGAATGAAGGGAAAATGACTGCCGACCAGGCAGAGCAGGCCAAGGAAAGGATGGAAAACGGATCATCCGCGTTCATGGGAATCGGGATATTCGGAGCAGTTGTCGCAACGTTTATAATTTTCTTTGCTGCTGCAGGAGTATGGGTCCTTATCGGAAAGATAATCTTGAAGGGAGACGTGAATTATTCCCAGATGATGGGAGTTGCTGGCCTTGCAAGCTGGATCTCGGTAGTGGGCGTAATATTGTCGATAGTCATTACCGTCGTTCTCTCCAGACTCGACGGAGGTTTGCATCTGGGAATGTTCATGCAGATGTCTTCCGACAAGACTTATTCACTCTTGAGAAGTGCCGACCTCTTTGCGATCTGGAATCTCGCTGCATCTTCGATTGGGATTGGAACTCTTTCGGGCAAAAAAGGATTTTTGCCCGCTGCTTGGGTATTTGGAATATGGATCGTGATAGTTTTGATTGCCGTATTTGTATTCGGCGGCATGTACGGAGGTTGAGCCCTGTCGATAGTTTTAGAGAACCAAAAGGCAGAAGAAAAAACTTCTGCCTTTTTCTCACTCAATCTCTTATCAAGCCCTTGAGAGAATCCGGCGCGAACTTTTTCTTCGACGTTATCAGCTCACGGGCGGTATCGACCATTCCCCAGGTGTTCCACAATAGTACGCCTCTGACGACTCCGTCCTTGCCGTAATAAATGACGCCTTTGCGAAATTCTTCTTCCCAATCTTCAAATATCTCAAGCCGGGAATCAGGCTCTCCGACAGCTTCGTATCCAAGCTCGAATAAGTCCGAATAGAAAAATGGAAGATGATGGTACGGCTCGGACGAACCGGCCATGTTATGACCTGCAATTTTGCCCATTGTGTTTGCATTGTCTTCATGCTCGACTCTCATGCGCTTGTCCAAGGCAAGGCTGAAAAAATTTGCGACGTCGCCGGCAGCATAAATATCATGGTTGCTCGTCCTCAAAAACTCATCCACAATAATCCCATTGTCGGCAGCGAGTCCGCCCGACTTTGCAAGTTCGTCGTTTGGAATTATTCCAAGACCGGCGACTACGGCGTCCGCCGAAATTCCTCCGCCTTTATTCGATTTCACCAAAAGTCTGCCATCTTTATTGTCGATGTTCATCACGGATGCGCCGGATATAACGTTGACTCCTTTTTCTTTATAAAATGAATTCAAAAATAAGGATAGACCGCGCGGATAAGATCTCGATCCGATTCCTTCTTCCGGAAAGATCATCGTGACGTTTTTTTCGTTCATCGCGAGAGCGGCGGCGATTTCTGAACCTATGAAGCCTCCTCCGATCACGACGAAATCCATGGCATGCCCCGAAAGATCGCGAAGCGTCTCATAATCATCGAAAGTCCGAAAATAAATGATGTCGTCCCCGCCGAACGGAAGTTTTCTCGGTCTCCCTCCGGTTGCCAGAAGAAGTTTCTCATAGTGGTACATTCCGCCATCGGTAATCTTCACGGTATTCTTAGTGACATCCAGCGACATGACAGCGGTGGATTTGAAAAAATCGACGTTATCATCTTCAATTTTTCTCCAAATTGAATCGATAGGGTCGCCTTTCCAAAGGGCTTTCGATAACGGCGGACGATTATAAGGCAGATTTTTTTCCTCGCTGAAAACCGCAATGGTTCCCGATTTGTCAACCTCTCTTATTCCTTTTATTGCAGATTCAGCTGCCATTCCGCCGCCGACAATCACATATTTATAGTCAGTCATTGCTCTCCATCGTTGCAGTATTATGGTATGATTAATACTCAAAACATTAAAGGGAGCGATAAGTTCCATGACGATGAAAGCCATGGCAAGTCAATCAGCCTCCTGAAAATTTCAACGTAGGCAGTCGGCGGAGGCTCAGCCGAAGTGATTGAAATCTCCAACAAGCTTCATGGAAACAAGTTACTTTGTGGTTTTGAATACAGCTTCAAATGGAAATGGCTCGCTGCGTGGCTCGCGGGAATCTTGCAATTTCGCCGGCTGGACTTTAAACTTAATCGTTTCTTATGAAGCCGGAACTACTCGAACGTGCCAATCGAATTGCAGCCGACAACATTTCAAGCCAGCAGCAAATTTTGAAAGACATGCTGGATTTGCTCATGAATTTTTCGGCCCAGGATGCCTACGCTCTGAATTTCATTCAAGATCTGAAATTGTTGTCCACAGCAATTGCCAATGCGCAATTACAGATGTCTGCTTTGTCCAACATGTGCCGGCTTATTGTCTCCGCCTCCGACAAACTGAAACCCGGCGACATCAACACCTATCTGAAGAACCTTTGGGACAAGATTGAGAATTCGTCATCCATTGCAGCCTCTAAAGCTTCGAAGCTGATTTCGGACGGAAAAAGCTATGCGACCATAAGTCAAAGTGAGTTTGTCACAAAAACGTTTGAGCGGGCGTCATCCGAGAACAAACATGTCACGATTTTTGTCATGGAATCACGCCCGCTGTTTGAGGGAAGGCAGACGGCGCGAGCGCTCACTAAGATGGGTCACCGTGTTATACTCCTTTCGGACGCGTCGATAGGATTTTTCATTAACGAGATTGATTCCGCCTTCGTCGGCGCCGACTCAATCCTCTCAGACGGCACGCTCATCAACAAAATCGGGTCTTATCCCCTGGCGGTATGCTGTGCCGATGCCAAAAAGAAATTCTACGCTGTGACAAGCGTATTGAAATACGATTCCGAAAAAACATCCGATGACTTCGTCAACAAAGAAGAAAGCGCCGACGAGATTTGTGCCAACCCGGAATTCTCGGAAGGGACTTGCGGCGAAGTTAGAAATTTCTATTTCGATAAGATCAAGCCTGAACTCGTCACCGCAATTATAACGGAGACCGGAAGCATTTTTCCTTCTTCGGAGCTTGCCGACTTGAATTCCGCAATGCGGGAAATTTACGGCTAATCATTTAAGGTGTTAGAAATTTCACGGGATCAGACAGGCCAAATTAAGAGCCGGCGTCACCCACCATACACAGGGCAACACCGGCTCGAGGGGGCGAAAGCGAAGTTTTCCTAGGATAGTCGTTGGGATGTGTCGGCTCTATTCAAAGATGCCTCCTCGGGATCCTTGACGTTCGGTAATTTATACTCAGGTAAATATACCACCACGGTTGTCCCGACTCCTTGAGTGCTGTCTACCCAGATGGCACCGCCGTGAAGTTCCACGAACTTTTTGGTCAGAGCGAGTCCAAGCCCGGTTCCGCCATTGTCGCCGCCTAGTTGAACGAAAGGTTTGAACAATTTGTCAAGATCATCTCTTTTAATCCCGATTCCATTATCTATAACCTTTATCTCTATCCCGTCGGCAGATTTCACCGCCTCAAGTTTTACGATATCATTTTCGCAGCTGAAGGTGATCGCATTGTTTAAAAGGTTATAAAGTATCTGCTTGAATTTTACCTGGTCCGCGACGAGCGTACTCAGCCCTTCTTCAAGTTTTACCTCCAGTTGAATTTGCTTCCTGTCGAGCATCGGCTTTAAAATTCTCCTGATGCTTTCTACAACCTCGGAAATGGAAAACTCCTGCGGATCCAGCTTCATTTTGCCCGTTTCGACCTTTGCAAGATCAAGAATGTCGTTTATCAGACTCAACAAGTGATCTCCTGCGGTCACAATGTTGCCACTGAATTCATTAAGAAGTTCATGTGAAAGTTCCGGCGACTCGTCGTGGATGATATTTGCAAAACCGATAATTGAATTGAGCGGCGTCCGTATTTCATGGCTCATGTTCGCCAGGAATTCCGATTTGGAGCGATTCGCTTTGTCCGCCCGTTCCGCTTCCGACGCTACTTTTGCTATCTGAAAACGAATGTCGTTGACTTCTCTCTTAATCAACTCGTGGGCTTCCAATATTTTTGTTCCGGCAATAATAAGTTCGACCTCCTCCTCGCTCGGTCGCAGAGCAATGAGTGCCCCGGTGACCGCATCCTGATGCCTCATCGGAATAACCAAGTAACCCTGATAGTTTATGAGGTCGCGAGACGGCAAATCTTCAAAAATAAGCTGCGGAATATTTATGACAAACCCGGCCCTCTCCGTCAAATGGAAGGAGGATGAATCCTCATTTTTCTTTGCTAATGTTATCCCGTCGGATCGGGTTGCATCTCTTAATTCTTTGAGGTACGAGCGCATGTCGCCGGTTTTGAAAAGACGTTCCGCCGCGTTGATCAATTGACGATAAGACCAGATCAAGAGTTGAGAATTTTCCACCGGTTCGAAAACGATCACAAGTGAATTCTCTTCGGCCTTCACGACAGTTAACTTTGCGCGCACTTTGATTCCGTCACGCCTCATGTAAAAGAAATCAGCCATGGAATGGAACGGCGGTGCAGGAGAGTCTTTCGCTCCGTCGGTTCTCAATGCCGTTGATAGAATCTCGTCGACTTCCTCCGACTGAGCATTTGAGCCGGCAAGGCCGAAAATCCTGTAGAAAGCTTTGTTGACAGTCGTAATCCTGAATTCCCTGTCGTGCTTATGATCATCTTTTTCTAAAACCACAACTCCAAGGTTGAGATCGTCGATGGCGCGGAAAAGAAGATTCTCCAGCTTCCCGTTTGTCGTGGAGACAATTTGATCAACCTCATTTGTAGAAAACAATGAGAATAATCCCTCGCCTATTTTCTGAATAACAACCCTCCGTAGTCTTTTCCCGTCATCTCCGTTCGGAAAAGTCTGAGAAATACTGTCTCTCTTCGATTCGATTAACTCAGAAACACTCTTGACCAATTCCGTCCCGGCCAACGTCTGAAAATCAAAGTCGAAGTTTTCATTCTTGAGAATTATTTTCCCTTTCTCATCAATAATGGCACACGGAATATCAGCACACTGGAAAGCGGTCTTTACAGTCTTACTCACCTTGTCGAGCAGGCATCTCGAAATCTTGTCCCGGACCAATTCCTGGATTTGCCAATGTTCGCTGTGTGACAGTGAAAAGTTTGTATGAAGTTCGACCCTGCACGAGAAGTCTTCATCATCCACCACGAATGCAAACGGTACGTCACTCTTATCAGTTTCGATTCCATCCCCATCTATCGTGGATGAAAAATCGCCGAAGATTTTCCCGTGTAATTCTATCTTTCCCTTTTTTGCATAATAAGCACTTGCCAATGAGGCCAAAATCTCATTCAAGGCTGTTTGGATAGGCAACCCGTTTATGATTCTAAGGCCGGCTACCGCTTTGATCCTTCTCGCGGCTTCTAATTCCGATTCAATCTTACTCTGTCTCTTGACATATCCGTAGACGAACGTGAGCAAGAGTGAAAGAGCGACGGAAATCAATAGAATTTCGTACATGTTTCGCCTCCTCTACGCCAAAGGCACATCTGCCCTCGGCTAAATGTTCAGTTCAACTGGAGTACTCAAGCGCGTCTATGATCCAGTTGAAATAATTCTTGCGCAGGAGTTTCTCCGCGGCTATTCTGACTTTTTCCGATTCCACGTTTGGTTCGCTCTCTTCACCGCACGCCGACAACTTCGTATTCCCGATTTGAATATATTCAGGATCAATGACCAGGGTTGGCAAATGATGTCTCACCGTCGCAACCCTCTTATCGTTTAAGAACTGTGAATCCACGACAAGCAGATCGATATGATTTGTGAACGGGATTGTTTCATTTAAGCTGCCAACAAATTCGAGTTCGTACTTTGGACGCTGAAATGCTTCAGAGACAATTCTCACTGTCTCCGGATTTTCAACGAATGCGAGTGTTCTACATACAAATGACATGTTTCTCCTTTGTATCCAACCCTTGCAAAAGTGTGCCACATTATAGCGATCTCCGGATGTGCCGGACAACCATTTAACTCACTGGAAATGTGAGAGTTACATTTGCAGCCAGAGTACGAAGGGATTTGAAAATCTTAGAAGGGTTGTAAAGTTGACGGGAAGTCTGAAAAAATTACCACGACTGGACCATGATCTACTTCATGGCTCGGGGTCTCAGAAAAGATCAAGTCAAAGCGGAATACCCGGCTTGACGAAAATCACCTCTTCGCGGTCCAGCAAGACTGCGCCGGGCTGACCTTTTGCTTTCTTCACAAATTTTCTCATAGTGTATGCGACCGGCACGATTCCGCTTGTCCTTGCTTTACTGTAATGCGCAGCGATGCTTGCGGCAAACTGCAAAATCGGCTTTTGTGGAAACTCACGCGATGGATTTCTTATTATGACATGCGATCCTGAAACGCCGCGAGCGTGAAGGAAAACGTCGTTGGGCTTTGCAAATCCGAAGGTAAGTTCGTCGTTATTCTTTGCATCTTTCCCGACGTAAATTCTGTACCCGCTTCGTTCGAATTCACGAAATGGAGAGTGCTTTTCATATCCGACCGCCTTTTCCTCTCTCAGCGAGCTCAGAGAATCGACGTCGTCCTGATGCACCACCTCGTCCAACAGAGTTTCAGCCTCACGCAGTTCTTCGGCTATAACTTTTTTTCTCTCCTTCGCTTGTCGCAAAGACTCACGGGCGCGTTTGGCTTTATCGAAATAGTTCTGTGCATTCCGGACAGGTTTCAACGAGGGATCGAGCTTGATCTCCTCTTCATTTTCTTCGATAAAGACCGATGTATCTCCTTTTTTGATATCGGCAACATGGCACATGACGTATTCTCCGAAAGCCTGATATCTTGCGGCGCGATCATCTGCCAAATCCGATTCGATCTTCGCCAGAGTTCGTTTGAGGGAACTGATTTTCCGGCTCAACTTTCCAAGCACTTCGGTCTTGATATCGGCGATCTTTTTGCTCTTGCCTGCACGAATTACGAAGTTGCGTATACATTCATTCACCGAATTGTATTCTTCAAACTTTTGTGCTTGCAGGTGTCTCAGCTCGATAAGTCCGAATGCGCTTCCGATCTGCCCGGAAAAATATATGCGAGGCGAAGGGGTTAAGAGTTCTCTGTGAATGCCGGAAAGTATCCTATCGAGAATTTCAAAATCGATTTGAGCATTCGGCCGTCTAAGATCACGCCTCCCCGAATCGTCAATTGTGCCCCCCACCGACAAATCATACCTATACAGAATTTCGCGCGCAAGCATTGAATCGACGGTCGGGATGCATTGGGACAGCTGTTGAAGAGCGTTGCCCGTTACACTCATGAATCTTGAACGCAAGTCGATGACATCTCCCGGAAAACCGATTGAATTGACCTCGAAAGGAAGTTTCTTTCCGACCTTAGTAGATGGTTTCAAAAAGGAATTGATAATAACTCTGTCTAGATCAGCATGATAAATATTTGCCGCCGCGCCGAACAAATTGACCTGGAGGAAATTGCCATCATCAAATTCAAAACGGAGTTGTCTCTCGTTGGAAATTGCTTTGATTGCAATCACCACATTTCCGAGGACTTCAGGAAGGACATTGGCACCCTTTAGTTTTCCGCCGGCGGAACCTTCCATATAAATGAAATTCATTTGCGGTTGACAGGAGATTACCAGTCCGGCGGCGTTGCCATGTTGCGTTTCCAAAAGAATATCGAGGGTACGATCTGAGCGAGTCGAAGCTTGCAGGATCCTGGCTCCCGATAATGAGCTGCCGAATTCCTTCGAAAGATGAAACAGTGTATAATAGTTGTTAAGCATCGTGTCAAATACAATTATAAATCTTCAATTTTACGAATGCTTCGGGCCAGGTCCCGCCAAGAGTATTTCACATTCGGGATCACGCCAGGTAGTGATCGCATATTTAATATATTAACAATTCAGCGGTAAATTCTAAATTGCAGGAGGAATCAAAAGTTTCCCTATGAATGCTTCTGGAGCAGCAAGAACGATCAGACAATTTTTTAGCAGCCTTCACCTTATCTTGCCCAATGACTGATACAGAAAAGAGTCTTTACCAAATAATCTATGAAACGGTGAAAAGGATACCGAAAGGGAAAGTGGCAACTTACGGCCAAATTGCCCGCTTGTGCGGATTGCGCGAACACGCCAGACTTGTGGGATATGCTCTTCACAACCTTAGGCCGAATTCCGGCGTTCCATGGCAACGCGTCATCAATTCCAAAGGGATGATTTCGCTGCGAAGAGACACCGGTGCTTACGAGCACCAGAAGAGAATTCTTGAAAAGGAAGGCGTGAAATTCAAGAATGAGAAAATTGACCTGGCAAAGTACGGGATCATGGCTTCAGAGAAAATAAAAACGCGGCCCGGAGGAGGTGGGCCGCGTTAAGGAGGAGCAGTCGATTTCCCGTTCCGACAGATCAGAACAGGAGGCTGATCGTCACATGGCGTGAATATGATCAGCCCTCAGGGAGGAGGATCGTGCTCTGTGTGCAAATCATTTCACAAAACATATTTTACGCCGCCTCAAGCTCCGCTGCAGCTTTCGCAACGGTTTGAAAAAAAGTTTCAAGCGGACACCCAAAACTGTCTACCGCATAGCAATAACCGGATTCATTTTTCTCACCGCACACGGGGCATACTTCGGTTCTCAGCGAGACCAAATAATCATTCACACTCGCACCGCGAGCAGTCTCAAGCGCCTTCGCTACTTGAGGTAGATAGCGCTCAAGCACACACTCCGTTCCAGGAGAAGCGATGCATTTCCCATTTGCGTCGCTCTTTGAACATTCTTTGCAAACCTTCAGCCGGATATCGTCGATGAATTGGAAATCAATTTTCGACATTCTCCACCTCAACTTCCTTCGAACCCATCTCTTCGATCGTCAAAATAGTTTCGGATCTCTTCGCAACATTGTGAAGATTTTGGTCCCGCATCGGGATACCGGAAACCGAACGCGGGATTTTCCCCTCGGCGAAACGCCTGTACATCGAAATCGCAAGCCCGACAAAGAGAAGAATCGTACCAGCCCATAAGAAACCGATAAGAGGTTTCTTGCTCACTTCTACGGTCAAAACAGGCAGACTTACACTCTGTACCATGTCAACTGAATGAACAGCCAGCCTCACACTAGCCGTGCCGTTAGCCCCGCCCATACCGACGTTCATATCCATGACGATCAGCATGTTACCAAAAGCCTGTGCGGGGACGGCATTCTCTTTCCCGTTTACAAAATTCAATTCAGGAGAGATCTCGATTGTCTTTCCATTCTTTGATGCATCAATGAGTGACGCAACCATGAAATTGCCGCCCTGCTGCATTGCGTCATGGCCAGCCGAGTTCATGTCAAACCGCACGAGAATAAGCTGCGTGCCATCATCAAGTTTTACCTGCTTGCCCTTTTGGAGCACTACGATCTTCACGGCGCCAGTACTTGTTGAAGCGGCACCTCCATTGTCAACCGCCAACGGACTGACATATAAATCATAACCGAAATAGCTTTTTATGTCCGGTTCACGCATCGTCCCTTGGCTGTAATAGCTGTAGTACATCGCAGGCTTTAAGTTCGCCTCGGTGCTTCCGTTCCGAAGGTGTACCATGAAAGCGTCCTTGCCTTCGACTTTTGCATTATGGGCATATGTTATCTCATTGCCAAAGACGCTCACGGGCTTTCCCTGCTGAAGCTGGACAGTCGTTTTCGATTCAAGAGCGGTTGAAGCGATGATGCCGATGAACATGAGCGCTAGGCCAGCATGCGTTACAGGTCCCCCGATGTATTTAGGATTCCCGCGAACTATTCTCACCGCGGCAGCGAAGTGCGCCACGAAGGCGAATGCTGCGGCGCTCATTATGAGAATGACAGTCGCGTCCTTCACTGAAAGCGACAGCGCCGCAATCGCCGTGAGTGTTGCTGCGGCAACAGGCAAAGTAAGGTTTTTTAGGAAAACTTTTCTATCGGAATGGTCCCACCAGACAAGCTGGGCAAATCCGATCAATGCAATTATAAGGAGCCCGAGCGGGAGGCTTGTCGTCACGTAGTATGAGGAATTAACCGCAGTTGGTTTTCCCTGGAGCAGTCCAGTGATTATGGGAGAGGAGGTTCCTACGAGGGCGAAAAGCGACAGCACAGAGAGGGAAGCTGCGCCTACGAACATTGCGATTTCTCGTGACAACAAATTGTGGCTTACCCCCGCGCCCGGGATTGAAACTCTGTTCCTGAAGAACGGAATCAGGCCGAGCAGCAGAAATACACCTATCAAAACTAAAAGAATTGCGTAAACACTTTTTCCCGGATCGACGAATGCATGAACCGAGGTATCTCCAAGCACTCCGCTGCGAGTCAAGAAAGTGCTGTAGAGGACCAAAATGAAACTTATGATTGTTAATGAGAAACTTGTCTTAATAAAACTATTTGTTCTCTTCCCCACGATGATCGTGTGAAGAGCAGCGGAGGAAAACAGCCATGGTATCAGCGAAGAATTCTCAACCGGGTCCCATCCCCAGAATCCTCCCCAGCCGAGCGTCACGTATGCCCAGTAACCGCCTATGATTATCCCGGCCCCGAGCGTCAACACATTGAAAAGCAACCACGGCCGCAAGTAAGTCATCCAGTTGACATAATCTTTCCTGATTAATCCGGTCACCGCAAAAGCGAACGGAATGATCGCCGATGCAAACCCAAGAAACAAAATCGGTGGATGAATCACTATCCAGAAATTTTGCAGAAGCGGATTCAATCCTCGGCCATCCTGCGGCATCATCCCAAACTGAACGTCGGAATAAGATTCCCAGACTTTCGCAAATGGACTCTTCAGGGTCAAGATTGCCAAAACAAAAATCTCGAAGAGAAGAATAATCGGGATGACAATCGATTCATACCGACCTCTTCTCTGCGCAATATCCGCATCGACTCTTAGCTGAGAATACCTCAGGACGAAAACGCTGATCACCGCGCTATAGAAGATCCAGAGGATAAAACTTCCCTCCTGTCCGGCATAAGACGCCGAGAGCAAAAGTGGAATCGAGAGATCGTTCGAACTATAACTCCAGACATAAGTATATTGATACTGATGCGACAAAATCAGGAAAATGAAATAACAGTATAGAACCATAATCGAAAGGACGTTGACATAGAAAAACAAACGTGCCGGTCGAAGAAAGTTCTGCGATTTCTCAGACAGTCGATAATAAACAATGCTTGCGACTGCGGCGAGCAGCGGTATAATTGTTATGTACTGTTCCATCACATTTCAAATCTATTTAAAAACTGCCTCATACGATTTGTATTGATTCAACGGCTGTGCCAACAGCCGGTCATGTAAAATGCCGCTTTTGAGCTATCTTGTGCAAAATCGAATAAAACCAGAGGCAAATAGGAACAAAACACAGGTTAAATTGCCACGCCGTACAAGCATCGAGGCAAGTCGATACGTTTTCACTCGGCTGTAACGGGCACTCGAAAATTTCAGTGCCAGATATTAGATTCAAGCTGTCTTCCCCGTCCGGACAAGCAAGACTTTGTCAGGACGGACGGGGTCTTGTCCAAAAGGTGAGACCCTTCAACGAAAGCGTAGACTTCATTCGACGAAGTCTTTATGAAATGATACACCAAAATTTCATGGCAATAAGCTCATCATGGCACAAACAGATGGTGAGAGAAAAGGAGTTTTCTAAAAGTGGGAATCTCGAGAAACATTTTGCTGTGGGCATCTGAAAATCCATATTTACTCAATCATGTTCCGAAATATCGATTCGTCCAAAAGGCATTGAAGCGTTTCATGCCCGGCGAAAATCTGGAGGATGCGATAGGTGCGGCAAGGATCTTCCGCAGCGATGGAATCCCAACGGTCTTTACGTATCTCGGTGAAAGCATCAAAGATTTGGATGAAGCAAGACAAGTGAGAGACCATTACAGCGATCTTCTGGAAAAGATAGCGGGCGAAAATTTAAATATCGAAGTATCGGTCAAGCTGACACAGCTCGGGTTGGACCTGTCGCAGGAAAATACCTTCGAGAACATAAGGTCGCTTGCCGAAAAGGCCGAGCAACTTAACAACGTCGTCTGGATCGACATGGAACATTCGAACTACGTTGACATGACAATTGATCTGTACAAGAGAGTAAAACAGGATTATTCAAATATCGGAATTTGTCTTCAATCTTACCTTCGCCGCACCAGACGAGACTTAGAGGAACTGTTGAAGATTTCTCCCTACATCCGATTGGTCAAAGGAGCTTACAACGAGCCGAAAGAAATTGCGTTCCCGGAAAAAAGCGTGGTGGATTCGAACTACCTTGAGCTTTCCATGCTGCTTTTGAGAGGCATCGCGGAGAACGGGGTGAGGGCTGCTTTCGGCACCCACGATGTAAAATTGCTTGAACGTATTATTGACGCCGCCGGGAAAACTGGTATATCAAAAAAGAATATCGAGATACAGATGCTGTATGGAATCAGAACAAGCGAACAAAAACGGTTTGCAAGCGAGGGATACAATTTGCGTGTCCTCATCAGCTACGGCAAAGCTTGGTACAAATGGTACGTTCGCCGTCTCGCCGAGAGACCAGCGAATATCGGATTTGTGTTGAAAAATATTTTTACGAGTTGAATCGAGTTTGTCCTTATATCTAGCTGCTGAAAAATGATAAGAGGAATATTTCCACCTGTCACGACTCCGTTCCAAGGCGGTGAAGTGGCATATAGTAAGCTGGCGCAGAATATCATAAGATGGAACAAAACCGGGTTGAGCGGCTATGTCGTTTTAGGTTCCAACGGCGAAAGCGTTTTCCTGACAAGAGAAGAGAAACTGAAACTAGTCGAAGCGGCAAAGAAGAATGCCGATTCCGGTAAATTACTGATTGCGGGAACCGGCTCCGATTCCATCAGAGAAACAATTTCATTATCTAATGAGGCTGGAGGTCTCGGGGCCGACTATGCGCTTGTTCTTACACCTTCCTTTTACAAGGATCAGATGAAAAGTGCGACATTCATCCGATACTTTACGGAAGTCGCCGATGGGATCAAAATCCCGCTGATCATATATAATGTTCCGAAGTTCACGGGCGTGAACATAGAAGCAGATGCGGTTGGAAAGCTTGCTGAGCACAAGAACATTGTCGGACTAAAAGATAGCTCCGAGAACGTTGCGCACACCGCGGAAATTATCGGAAGTGTACCTGACGATTTTTCAATCCTCGCCGGCACGGCTTCGGTCCTCTACCCGGCTCTCGCCGCGGGGGCAGCAGGCGGAATACTCGCGCTCGCAAACATAGCCCCCGCCGAATGCATTGAGGTTCAGAGATTGTTTGAAGCTGGAAGGCATAATGAGGCGTCAGGACTCCAAACAAAATTGATTCCGCTCAATAAAGCCGTGACCTCAAAATACGGAGTTCCCGGTTTGAAAGCCGCGATGGATATCCTCGGCTATTTCGGAGGCGAACCACGAAGCCCACTCGCACGACTCAACGAACACGAGCTGGATGATTTGAAGAAAACACTGAGAACGGCGGGACTTACTGATTAGTCATGATAACGAAATCGCAAGTCCAGATAACAAACTCCAGACGCTTTCCGTACTGTTCCGGCATTGTTCATTTAATGATACACAATATCCTGGAGGTACCGATTTGAGATTCGATCCTTGGTGTTTAGAGACAACTCGTCCTAAAGCAGAAGGGAAAAAATGAAAAAGTACTTTTTCCGTCCTCCAAACAGAATTCTTATGGGACCGGGTCCCTCAAACGTGCATCCTCAGGTGCTGGAAGCTATGGCTTCACCAACGATCGGCCATCTCGATCCATCGTTTATAGATTTGATGGACGATATAAAATCACAGCTGAGAGACACTTTCCTTACTGAGAACGATGTGACATTTCCAGTCTCCGGTCCTGGTTCGGCTGGAATGGAAACTGCGGTAGTGAATATGGTCGAGCCCGGAATGAAAGTCATTGTCTGTGTTAACGGTGCGTTTGGTGCCCGCATAAAAGAAATGGTCGAACGACACGGCGGCACGGCCATTGTTGTGGATGCGCCGTGGGGAACGCCGGTCGATCCTCGAAAACTTGAAAATACCCTCGCACAAAACAGGGATGCGAAACTTGTCGCCTTTGTGCACGCCGAGACCTCCACGGGTGCTCGCTCAGACGTTAGAGAACTTGCGAGGATTTCACATAAATATGATTGCCTCACCATTGTAGACACTGTTACTTCTCTTGGTGGAATCCCCGTCAAGGTTGACGAATGGGAACTGGACGTCGTTTATTCCGGAAGCCAGAAATGTCTTTCATGCCCGCCGGGGCTTTCGCCGATCACTTTTAATGATCGTGCAATTGAGGCCGTAAAGAATCGGAAGACGAAAGTTCAAAGCTGGTTCATGGATGTCGGACTCATATTGAGTTATTGGAGCGGGGCAAACAGAACGTACCACCATACTGCTCCGGTGAATGCATTGTATGGACTTCATGAAGCGCTCGGGCTTTTACACAAAGAGGGACTGGACAAAGCCTGGGAGCGCCATGAAAGGAACTCGGAAATCTTTCGTGCCGGACTGGAAAAGCTGGGACTAAAGACGCTTGTTAACGATGCTGCAAGTCTACCGGAACTTATTGCGGTCGTTGTACCGGATGGCGTGGATGAGGCAGCTGTGAGGAACCATTTGCTTGACAATTACGATATTGAGATTGGTGCTGGGCTTGGACAGCTTGCCGGGAAGATATGGCGTATAGGCTTGATGGGATACACATCAAACGAAAAGAATGTTGGACTATGTCTCAAGGCACTCGAAGATGCTCTTTCTAAGTCTTAAAAAGCTCCGGATGAAGAACAAGATAGAAGAATTTGCCTGAAAGCGGAATTTGAAGATTTCCTGAAGTAAGTATTCCAAATATTAATTTGTACAGAGTTAAACAAGGAGAGGAGGATTGACATGGCTAACGCAAAATTTGAAATCCCGATTCCACCCAATGAACCTATAAAGAGTTATCTTCCCGGTTCGCCGGAGAGGACTTCATTGAAAACAAAATTGGATGAGATGCAGAGCAAGCAGATAGAAATTCCTCTCATCATAGGCGGTGAAGAAATCAAGACGGGCAAAACCGGAAAATGTATTCTTCCTCACGACCACAAGACTGTTATCGCGACGTACCATCAGGCTGGCGAAAAGGAAGTCGGCATGGCAATTCAAGCTGCACTCGTTGCCCGCAAGGCATGGGCAGCGCTGGATTGGGAAGAACGACTTTCAATCTTCATGAAGGCGGCAGCGCTGCTTGCAGGTCCATGGCGCGACACACTCAACGCAGCAACGATGCTCGGACAAAGTAAAAATGTTTTTCAGGCTGAAATCGATTCCGCGTGCGAGCTGACGGACTTTTTCAGATTCAATGCATTTTATGCGATGCAGATCTTCGAGATGCAGCCCCCTCATTCGCCGATGGATGTCAGAAACAAGTTAGAATACCGTCCACTTGAGGGTTTTGTATTTGCAGTCTCGCCGTTCAACTTTACGTCCATCGCAGGAAATTTGCCGACGGCGCCGGCGATGGTAGGAAATGTCGTGCTCGCGAAACCTGCATCGAGCGCGGTTTATTCGGCTTACCATATTATGAGACTCCTTGAGGAGGCCGGGGTGCCGCCAGGAGTAATCAACTTTGTTCCGGGCTCCGGCAGCGCGGTCGGTCAACCAGCGATGGCTTCTCCTCATCTGGCCGGCATTCATTTCACCGGTAGCACTGCAGTGTTCCAGGATATGTGGAGATGCGTCGGAGAAAATATAAGCGGATATAGATCGTATCCTCGTATTGTCGGCGAAACCGGCGGCAAAGATTTTATTTTTGCACATAAGAGTGCGGACATCGAAGAGACTGGAGTCGCCATCATTCGCGGTGCGTTCGAATATCAGGGACAAAAATGCTCCGCTGCATCGCGTGCGTACGTACCGAAGTCAATGTGGGCAAATCTGAAAGATTATCTGGTCAGCGAACTGAGAACGGTAAAGATGGGCGACGTGCGAGACTTCAGCAATTTCATGAATGCCGTAATTGATAAGAATGCGTTCTCGTCGATCATCGGATACATCGAGTATGCGAAGAAATCAAATGAAGCCGAAATCGTTTTCGGGGGCAGCCATGATGATTCGAAAGGTTATTTCATCGAGCCGACCATTATCCTGGCGAAGAATCCACATTTCAAAACGATGGAGGAAGAAATCTTCGGACCGGTCATGTCCATTTACATTTATGACGACGATAAATATGAAGAGACCCTGCATATCTGCGATGAAACCTCGCCATACAGTCTCACCGGATCTATCTTTGCCCGCGATCGTTACGCAGTCTCGACCGCGAACCGCATTCTCGTTAACGCTTCGGGCAATTTCTATATAAATGATAAGCCGACCGGAGCTGTCGTCGGTCAACAGCCCTTTGGCGGCGCAAGGGCCAGCGGAACAAACGACAAAGCCGGAAGTTTCCTCAATATGGTACGGTGGCTTTCACCGCGAACCACCAAGGAGAATTTTATCCCTCCAAAAAATTATCGCTACCCATTTATGAGTGAAAAATTGAATTAACTATTATATATTGTATCTGTGAGTATGCATCAAAATGGTCACCCGACTTGGTGTGCATTTCCGCAAAGCAAGGGAAGCGAGTATTTCAAACTGGGCTGGATCATCACTCATCGAAACAACTAAACCTTAATAAGAAATGAGAGGTAGGAAATCATGCGTAAAATATTTCTTCTATTAACCGCATTAACGATTTTGGGCGTTTCTAACGCACAATCTCAAACTGCCAATGTCCCCTCAGCGGGGAACAAAGCAATCCTCTTCAATTTTACCGGCCTGGGTACAATTAGCCTGACCAATTACGTTGCTCAGTACGGAATCGGCATGAAATATTTTATGTCCGACGCAATGGCGCTTCGCGGCATGCTTTTGTTCGGATACCAAGATCAGATCACCAATGGGACTCCGGGATTTAAGGACGCGACACTGATCACCACTAATTTGGGACTCGGCGGGGCCCTTGAGTACCACCTTCCCGTTTCATCTAAAGTGAGTCCTTATCTTGGCGTTGGAGCGTTCTTCATGACCGGCATCACTACATCCACTCCCTCTGTGCCCGTCGGGGCTACAGCCACCTCGAACAAATCGACCTCGACGACCGTCGGGGCGGCAGGACTCCTTGGCGTCGAATACTTTTTCAACCAAAACATAAGTCTTGGCGCAGAATATCAGCTAGGGCTCGCAATCAATAATAACACTCCGAATCCGCCAGGCCCTGAGGTTATCTCAATTGGCATCCAGACATTTGGTTTGACACTGGGAGTATATTTCTGACGGGATGTTGAACAGGTAAGTTAGACAGGAAGATTACAATACCGGGGCGGAGCCCAGCCGCCCCTTCTCTTCTTAAAAAACAGGCGGAGAAAATAATTTCATTTTCTCCGCCCACTTGAAGCTTCACTTATCGATTAAGTTTTCAGAACGGCAGATCGTCTTTTTCTTCCGAGACAGCAGGCGGCGCACCCGGAGCGCCTTCTTCGCCCTGACCCTGCTGACGCTGGCCTCCTAACATAACAAGATCATTAACGACGATCTCAGTGACATAACGCTTGTTCCCGTCTTTGGTTTCATAGTCCCGGTATTGAACCCGGCCTTCAACATAAACTTTGTGGCCTTTCTTCAAATATTCTGCGGCAATTTCTGCTAGCTTTCCCCACACGATTATGTTGTGCCATGATGTTCTCTCCTGCGGATTCCCTTCCTGATCTTTCCATTGTTCGCTGGTAGCAAGGCTGAAGGAGGCTACCGCCGATCCGCTCGGAGCATACCGCAATTCCGGATCCTTTCCCAGGTTACCGATAAGAGTAACTTTGTTTACGCTGCGAGCCATTTTTTCTCCTTTCCTGAATCATTTGATGGCTAATTCCCTATACGGGGTCCTGTTGACAAAATAATAGCAGAGTCCGTTTGTATCAACGGTTCTTGATGCTGCCGTCACGTTTGAAGTGTTTGCTTCAGGTAGTTGACGGCAACTTATCAATCACAAATTAATACCGAACTCAGGTGCCACCTGCTTCATCGCTTCGTAGATCGCCTTAAAATGATCCGAGAAGACCATTATTCTCTGCTTGTCAAATTTGCCCTCGGTATTCTTCTTGCTTTCGGTGAAAACAAGATACTTATTGCCGTTTTTGGCTTCCTTGACATCGATAAAGTAGGTTCTTTGACCCGCTGGGATTGTTATCCCCTTCTCATTTTCCTTTCCCATTAGATTCCTCCTTAGTTTTGAGATGTTTGAATGCACATGATGGGAATATTTCCAAGATAATATGCCACACCGCGAAAACTGCTCGCTTAGTGCGACTGCCAGCAACACGACTCCCAAAGTCAAGCATTCACGATATGAATGTAAGAAAGATGATTTGTAAAGTCAAATAAAAAAGGGGATAAGCTTCAAAAACACTGCCGCCATGGTGAGCTCCATGGAGCCTGATGCAACAGGTTTGCTTTTGCAGCCTTGCGCGATCGAGCATCATTCAATAATTTCATGGTGAGAGCGGGATATCGATTCTTGCCGCTCGCTGCTGAGATGGAATATGCCTGCTGCCGTCTTCGTTTGCCGCCACGCCGTATCACCAATGTAATAACGTCAAACCGGCAAAGGCGGTGTTTGCACAATGTTAAATGGACAAGTACAATGTCTAGCATTCAATGAATCAAAAGGAGGTTCTCTAAAGTGTTCATCGGACATTATGGAGTTGCTTTAGCAGGGAAAAAAGTTGATAGTCGTCCTTCGCTCGGGACGCTTTTTCTTGCGGCACAATTTCTCGACGTACTCTGGCCTGTCTTCATACTTCTCGGCTGGGAACAAGTTGAGATCGATTCCGTGCCGAGGAAATTCTTGACCCTGCACTTTACGTCGTATCCTTTTTCACACAGCCTGGCAGCAGCTTTGCTGTGGTCCGTTGTGTTCGGCGTTATCTATTACTTGATCAGGAAAAATCTCAAAGTGTCCGTCCTGCTCGGTGCACTTGTATTCAGTCATTGGTTTTTGGATTGGATAGCTCATGTACCCGATCTGCAATTATTTCCCGGAAGCAATACGAGAGTTGGATTGGGACTATGGAACTCGACCATGTTGACAATAATAGTTGAGGGATTGATATTCATAACAGGAATATTTTTATATGTTAAATCGACAAACGCGAAAAACATTCGCGGAAGGATTGCCTTCTGGAGTCTGGCGGTATTCATCGCGCTTGCATACGTTATGAATTTGACGAGCCCGCCCCCACCGTCAGTCAAGGCTCTCGGCATTGTCGGCTTGTCTCAGTGGCTGATCATCGCCTGGGCTTATTGGGCTGATAGGAACACGAAGGGCGCGAAAGAAGTACAAACCAGTTGAGTTCGTGGAAGGTCGCATCATGGAACACAAAGCTATAAGCCTCCAAGAAAAGTTCGGCAAGTTCTCGGATCAATGGGCGCCGAAGATCATCGCTCAGTTGAATAACTACCATATCAAACTCGTGCGTGTCAAAGGAGATTTTACCTGGCATGACCACAAAGATACAGACGAGGTGTTCCTGGTCATCGACGGTGAATTGCGGATAGATTTCAGAGACGGCAACGTTGTCCTGAGGGAAGGCGAGCTGTTTGTCGTTCCGAAAGGTGTCGAGCATAAACCGTTTGCCGAAAAGGAATGCAAGATGTTGCTTGTCGAACCGGCCGGTACGGTAAATACCGGCGATGCCGGTGGAGATCGGACCGCTCCGAACGATGTCTGGATATAAGAACCTGCAAGATATCCACGCATTCGCTTTTCTTGAGTTACACTCCCTCTTTTGATATATTGATTAGGACACGATTTAAGATTTCGAAATGAAAATCCACGAATACCAGTCGAAAGATATATTAAAAAAGTTCAACGTCGCGATTCCGAAAGGGAAAGTGGCGTTCAACGTTGACGAAGCCGTCCGGGATGCCGTCGAAATCGGAGGTGCGCTCTGGGTCGTCAAAGCACAGATACATGCCGGCGGCCGCGGCAAGGGCGGTGGAGTCAAGCTCGCAAGAACTATTGACGAAGTCAGAACGCTTGCATCTCAAATGCTCGGGATGACTCTCATCACCCACCAGACCGGTCCAGGAGGAAAGGTCGTCAAGCGGCTCTTGATCGAGCAGGGAATCAATATTGCGAGAGAGCTTTATGCAGGAATAGTTCTAGACAGGTCGACCTCGAAAAATGTTTTCATGGTCTCCACCGAAGGCGGCGTCGAAATAGAAAAAGTTGCTGCGGAATCTCCGGAAAAAATTTTGAAAGAGACGATCGATCCCGGACTTGGATTGATGCCGTTCCAGGCAAGGAAGCTTGCATTTGGCTTGGGACTCGAAGGCGAAGCGTTCAAAAATGGCGTGAGATTTCTGACTGCTTTGTACAAAGCCTATGAGGCCACCGATGCGAGCCTCGCAGAGATAAATCCTCTCGTGCTCTCCAAAGAAGGTTTCGTCATGGCGCTCGACGCAAAGATGAATTTTGACGACAACGCCCTATATCGCCATCCGGAAATCGTAGAGCTGCGCGACCTCGATGAGGAATCACCGTTGGAAGTTGAGGCGTCGAAGTCTCACTTGAATTACATCAAGCTTGACGGAAACGTCGGCTGCATGGTGAACGGCGCCGGACTCGCAATGGCGACGATGGACATCATCAAGCTTACGGGCGGTGAGCCTGCAAACTTCCTCGACGTTGGCGGCGGAGCGAATGTGGAAACAGTCTCGAACGGTTTCAAAATAATCCTCTCCGACCCGAACGTGAAAGCAATTCTGATAAATATTTTCGGCGGAATTGTGAGATGCGACCGCGTCGCTCAGGGAGTAATAGAGGCGGCGCAGAGAGTCTCCGTTAATCTTCCGGTCGTCGTACGCCTCGAAGGCACGAACGCGAAAGAAGGCGCCGAGCTCTTGCAAAATTCCGGACTTAATTTCGCTGTTGCCTCCGGTTTGAAAGACGCAGCGGAAAAAGTCGCGGCAGCACTGAGGAACTAAAGGAACTCTTGATCTCCAACTGGTCATTCAAAATTCAACGCTTAGAATTCACGAAGTGAAACTTGGATTGGAATAAATACGAAGTCGTAATCGGTCTCGAAGTTCACGCGCAGATGCTTACTGAGACGAAGACGTTCTGCGGGTGTTCGAACAAATTTGGAGATTCTCCGAACTCGAACGTCTGCCCGGTGTGCCTCGGAATGCCGGGTGTGCTTCCGGTTTTGAACAAGAAGCTCATCGAGTTCGCGATAAAAATGGGCCTCGCGACCAACTGCCGCATTGCGCCCTATTCGATTTTCGCACGCAAAAATTACTTTTATCCGGACCTTCCGAAGGGTTATCAGATTTCGCAGTTCGAGGAGCCAATCTGCGTCGACGGCTATATAGAGATCGAGAAGAGCGATGGCACGAAAAAGAAAATCGGCCTGATCAGGATCCACATGGAAGAAGACGCGGGCAAGCTCATCCATGATCAGGATGTCGATACGCTCGTCGACGTGAACAGGTGCGGCACTCCGCTTCTCGAGATCGTCAGCCAGCCTGACATCCGCTCCGCCGAAGAAGCGTATCTTTATCTCATCCGGATAAAACAGATCATCACCTACCTGGGAATCTGCGACGGCAATATGGAAGAGGGTTCCTTGCGCTGTGATGCGAACGTCTCACTTAGACTTTGCGGCGCAGCTCAATTCGGCACGAAGGTGGAAATCAAAAACATGAATTCCTTCCGCAACGTCGAACGGGCGCTTGACGTCGAGATCGAAAGACAATATGCCATTCTCGAACACGGCGGAACGATTCTGCAGGAAACACTCCTCTACAACGCCGACACCAACAGCGTCAGACCGATGCGATCGAAGGAAGAGGCAAACGATTACCGCTACTTCCCCGATCCCGACCTGGTTCCTGTTCTAATAGATGAACCATGGATCGAAAAGATCAAAGCCGCTCAGCCCGAGCTCCCGGCGAGACGCCGTGAAAGGTACATGCAGGAATTTTCTCTGCCGAAGTACGATGCCGAGATTCTGACGGGAGACAAAGCTATCGCGGATTACTACGAGAGTATCACTACAAATCTGAGATTGAAATCCAAGGACGCCTACAAGCAGGCGAGCAACTACGTGATGACCGACGTACTCCGAGTTGTCGGCGAAGAACACGTTGGGATAAATCAGTTTCCAATCGAGGGGAAGAATCTTGCACGGATGATCGACCTTATAAATGAAGGAGTGATCTCGACGAAACTCGCCAAAGATGTTTTCGAGGAGATGCTGAAATCAGGCCAGGCGCCTGACTCGATCGTCGAGAAAAAAGGTTTGCGCCAGGTTTCCGATCAAGCCGAAATAGACAAAGTTGTGGAAGAAGTTCTCCAGTCGAACCCTGAAGAAGTTCAGCGGTATATCGGCGGCAAAGATAAGGTATTCGGATTCTTCGTCGGCGAGGTGATGAAGAAAACCCGCGGCAAGGCGAACCCGAAAGTCTTGAACGACCTCCTAAGGCAGAAACTGGAGAGGCTGAAAAACTGATGTGCTTGCAAGGAGCTTGGTGACCGCTTAAATCACGATGCGGGACGAAGGATATCGAACAAAGCGATAAATGCAGATCTTTGCGATGTTTGCGGTTAATTTTTTTATGCCCATTACTCTTCAATCAAAAACCATTTAACTTTAACTTCATTAACATTGACTAACTGCGCCGGAGGCGCATCAGCCTCTGGCAGAGAGGAAACATGAGAAAGAAAATTATAGCAGCAAATTGGAAAATGAACAAAGATGTCAACGAAACATCCGAATTTTTTTCAGCGCTTCAAAAAGAACTGGATGGCTATAGTGGCACAGCGGAGATCGTGGTCTGTCCGCCGTTTACCGCCCTTCAGACTGCAGTCAAGGCTTCGCAGGGGACTTCATTTAAGGTTGGCGCACAAAATCTTCATTACGAAAACGACGGTGCATATACCGGCGAGATTTCAGCACGCATGATAAAATCGCTCGGAATTCCCTATGTCATCATCGGCCACTCCGAGCGCCGGCAGTACTTCGGCGAGACCGACGAAATCGTGGCAAAGAAAGTGAAGAAGGCCTTGAGCGAAGGTCTGAAAGTGATTCTTTGTGTTGGTGAGACGCTCAGCGAACGCGATGGAAACGTCACTGAAAAAGTTTTGGACCGGCAGGTGAAAGCGGCGCTCGACGGTTTGACCGCGGAGCAGTTGAAGTCGATCGTGATCGCATACGAGCCGGTCTGGGCGATTGGAACAGGACGCAACGCGACGCCGCAACAAGCTCAAGAAGCCCATGCTTTCATCAGGAACCTCGTGTCAAAGCTGTTCGGCAACGGCGCCGCCCAGGATTTGACTATCCAATATGGTGGAAGCATGAAGCCGGAGAACTCCGGGGAGCTCTTATCCCAGGCGGATGTCGATGGCGGTCTCATCGGTGGTGCGAGCCTTAAAGCCGACTCATTCTCGAAGATCGTTAAGAGCGCGCCGCCCGCAAAATAGTCTGAGGCCACCGCTGCACCATTGACACGATGTCAAATGTCAAGTTCGCTCTAATTTTCCTAATTTGCTTCGCAGCGACATATCAGATATTCTCACCTGAAAATTCCTGTGCACAGGAGACGTATAATTCCGTCGTTGTCAAAAACCTTTCTCCCGACACGCTGGTCCAGCTGCCGCAAAAATTTATTCTCCGAAATTCCGAACTCGTAGTCTGTGATTCCGTGACGCTAATGCGGAACACGGACTACGTAATAAATTATACCGCCGGGACAATCCGCTTTCAAAGAAGCGGCAGCTTCTTTTCACATAAACAAGATTCAACTTATTCCATAAAAATCACCTATCGCAATTTTCCTTTCACCCTTCCGCTTGAATACGAGCACAATGTCGAGATCGTAAAGTACGATACCGCCGCGAAGAAAAGTGTCACGTTGATCGAACAAAATGCTCCTCTCACCACGTCGGAATTCTTTGGAAACAATATGCAAAAGAGCGGGAGCATCGTCCGGGGATTTACAATCGGCTCAAATCAGGACCTGACTTTGAATTCCGGCTTCAGAATGCAGCTTGCGGGAAATCTTACGAACGATGTAAATGTAACTGCCGCTCTCACAGATGAATCGAGTCCGATTCAGCCGGAAGGGAACACCAAAACTCTTCAGGAATTCGATAAGGTCTTCGTAACGATAAAATCGCCGCATATTGCCGGAACTCTCGGCGACTTCGAGATGTCCGAACAGGGAACGGAATTCGGCGTCGTGAACAGGAAACTTCAAGGCGCGATGGGAAATGCGAACTATGGTGAAACGTCCGTCATGCTGAGCGGTGCGGTGAGCCGAGGAAAATTCCGAACGCAGGAAATAGCGCCGATCGATGGGAGCGAAGGTCCATATCAGCTGGTCGGGACAGATGGCAGCGCTGACATCATCGTGATCGCCGGGACCGAGAGAGTATACCTCGACGGGGCGCAGATGGTTCGCGGCGAGACCAACGATTACGTCATAGACTATTCAAACGCGCAGGTTACGTTTACCGCAAAACATTTGATCACAAACCTGAGCAGAATATTTGTCGACTTCGAATATTCGGACGGACAATTCCAGAGAACGTTCTTCGGCGGCAACGCGCAGACTTCCGTCGTTGATGACAAAATCGACGTGGGAGTTTCTTATTATCAGGAAAGCGATGATCCGAACAGCGCATTCGGCGTATCGCTCTCCGATTCCGATAAAGCTCTTCTCGGCAATGCGGGCAAGAACAGGCTTGCGGCATCGAAGGGCGGAGCCGTCTACGTCGGCCGCGATTCGATCTCCGGAATTGGAAAAGGCCAATACCGTCTCGATTCGATATTGGTATCGGGAAAATCATATTACATTTATCGGTTCGTGCTCCCGACCGACACTGCCAACTTAGTAAATGCCGTTTATATCGTTGCTTTTTCGGAAGTCGGCCAGGGAAATGGGGACTACCAATCGGTAGGATTCGGACAATTCAATTTTGTCGGAGTCAATCAGGGAGATTACGCGCCGATTGTTGTACTCCCGATGCCGCAATCGCAGCAGCTTGCCGACGTCGACACTCGTTATCATTTCGACAAAGAGGGATCGTTCAGTCTCGAATATGCGGCAAGCAGTTTCGATGCAAACAGATTGTCGTCGCTGCCAGGGGTGACGACAGACGGCTACGGTATGAAGTTCGGATTGGACTATGCGCCGAAACATCTGCGACTCGGAGATTCAGACATAGGCGCTTTGAACTTCAACGAGATGACGCGGTATGAAAATATGAACTTTAATCCGATGGACCGCACGAACGACGTCGAGTTCAATCGTGAATGGGGGATAGACACTTTGACTGCCGGAAACGAGCTTCTCAATCAGGCTCATATTGATTTCACTCCATCGATGAAGAAAACGCAATTCACCATCGGCGGAGATATCGGCAGGATCGCGCGCGGAAGTGATTTCAGCTCGGGGAGATATGCAGGCTTTATTACTCTCGGCTCGGACTCGAGCTGGATCCCATCGATAGATTATCATGCGACACTGGTCGACAGCAAAGACAACGCGTTCTCAAATTCCGGAACATGGTTCACGCAAGCGGGCCTCGCGCAAATCAGATTCGGGAAATTCACTCCGGGCTTCAGGATAGCGAGCGAAGACCGCAGGCTTGAGACTACCGGCACGGATTCTCTCTGGACGAATTCGTATCGCTACGTAGAGTACGGCCCGAATCTTTCCATCTCGCAAATTTTCGGAATCGACCTCTCGACCGATATGTACGTGCGAAATGAAAGCGGAATCATCGGCGGGGAGATGCTCCCTTCGTCCAGCTCGCTGACAAATGATCTCACCATGAAGCTCAATGCACCTAACAACTTCTCTTCCAATCTGACTTTGACATATCGGAGAAAGACTTACACGGAAGGTTTCCGAAATCTCGGGAATTCCGACAACGAATCTTTTCTATCGAAATGGGAATCGAATTACGCTCCTCTCGACCGCGGAGTCGAAACAAATTTGTTTTATCAGGTCACGACGGAGCGGGCGGCACGGCTCCAACAAATCTTTTGGAAGGTGCTTCCCGGCCAGGGACAATACATATGGATCGACTCAAAACATAATGGTCAGGTCGACATTACCGATCCGACTGAGTTTCAGCAGGTAAATTTCAACGGGGACTATACTCTGCTCACGCGGCCGACAACCACCCTCTATCCAGTCGTGAATCTTCAGACAAATGTCAGACTGGGATTGACGCCGGAGAAATTTATCAAAGACGACGGCAGTTTGACCAGCACGGTTTTGCGCGCGCTATCATCAGTAACTCTATGGCAGGTTGCAGAAAATAATCAGACAACGAACGTCAGCGATATCTATCTTCTTCACCTTTCAAAATTTCTGAACGACAGTCTTACAATCAATGGCTCGCAGCTTTTCCAGCAGGACTTCTACGTTCTTCAGAACAATCGCGATTTCTCGTTGAGGCTGAGATTCTTGCAGAACAAATCCCTGAACCAATATTCGTTCTCCACCGAGCGGGGCTACAAACGCGAACAGAGTATGAGGCTCCGGACAAAGCTCACCGAAACCTTCTACGAGGAGCTCGACCTTTCGCTCAGCGACGACGATGTTGCAACGACCTACACGGAACGTGCTCACACAATAAGGTCAAGCGGCGTTGGGTCCGAGCTCTCTTATAAACCGGACGCTAATGTCGAATCATCTTTCAGAGTTCAATTTTCAAAGGGAGTCGATGCATTCCGGTCCGACCTAACAAACTCCATGAACACGGAAATCTTAAAAGTGGCCTATTCCATCCTTTCGAGAGGACGATTGACTTCCCAATTGGAACGGGACGAAGTTGTCATTGAGAATCAGCAGCCTAATGTTTATTTGCCGTTCGAGCTCACTCAGGGTTTCCTGCCCGGCCAGACTTACATCGTTCAGCTTGGATTTGATTACCGGATAAATTCCTTCATACAAGCAACGGCGAACTACAGCGGGAGGAGTCAAGCCGGGGGAGCACCGATACACACAATGACTGCCGAGGTCAGAGCTTTCTTCTAAAGATCTCCCGGCAATGTGAATCCTCCGTTTGCCCTAAAAGCAATTCTCCCACAATCCATCTTACTCAAGTTATTTAAGTAGTTTTAAAATTCTGGAACTATTTAACTTCCGCACTTGTTGCCATATGTGACAATCCCAGAAGACTAGATGAAAACGATTTTCGATAAACGAGCTGTTAAAGTCTTCAAGGCGCTTGGCGATCCGAACAGGTACAGCATACTGAGACTTCTTATTGAAAAAGGCGAGCTTTCTTGTGCAGACTTTGACGGCAAGTTCAAACTTTCAAAACCGGCAATGTCTCATCATTACAGGATCCTGGAGAATGCAGGATTGATCGAAGTGAGAAAGGAAGGTCTTCATTTCTTCATGAAGGCAAACTCGGCAGTACTCGATCAATTCGTGCCAGACTTCATCAAGACACATATTAAACGCTAAGAAAGGAGGTAATTATGGAAATTATTTATTTAATCGGCAGAATCTTGTTCGCGGCGGTTTTCGTAAGCGGCGGATACGGCCATTTGACTAAATCAAAACAGATGGGCGGGTACGCGAAAAGCATGGGTGTTCCTGCATCGGAATTCATGACAATACTGACCGGGATCATGATCCTTGTAGGCGGAGTACTGGTAGTTTTCGATTTCTATATCTTCTACGGTGCGCTCCTCATATTTCTTTTTCTGATTCCAACTTCATTCATGATGCACGCCTTCTGGAAACTGAGAGACCCCGGAATGAAGCAGGTGCAGCAAATAATGTTCATGAAGAATATGTCAATGGCCGGAGCTGCGCTGATGATAATGTGCTTCACTTATGGCGTACGCTAAAATTACGACAGTCAAACTTCCACTTCCTCCGAAGGAAATCTTGGCGGATGTATTTGCTTTTCCGCCAAATCCCGACAGCTTCGGAGGAATCTCGTATCTAATAAAAGGAGAAAGTCAAAACTTCATGGTGGATGTGCCGGAGCATATAGAGAATAACGTCTCCTTTATCTCAAAGCACGGTGTTCCTCAGTTTATTTTTCTTACCCACAGAGACGACGTTGCTGATGCTGAAATGTTTAGGAAAAAGTTTGGAGCAAGGCTGATCATTCATGAATCTGAAAAGTACGCAGTCGGAAAACCCGATATAACTTTTCGCAGCTTCTATGAGATCGGAGACGCGGTGATAATTCATACCCCGGGTCATTCGCCGGGTTCATCGAGTCTGTTCTATTCGAAAGAGAAAGTAATGTTTACCGGCGACCACGTCACGGCAGACCGCGGAAAGCCGGTGGCGGAAAATTTCTCATGGACATATGATTATGAGCTCCAAATCGAAAGCGCCCGAAGGCTTCTCGATTTCGATTTTGAATATATACTAGCAGGTCATGGCGGCCGATGGCTTATCTCGAACGCTAAAAACGAATTGAAAGGATTTTTGGAGAGAAATGGGTAAGATAGTTTTCACATCATACATTTCTCACGGCGCCCCGACCTCGCTCATCGAAAGAACGAAGATTCATGACATTTACGAAAACCTCGGCACGATGTTGAAGGAACATGGAGTCGATACGGTGATAATTTCGTCGCCGCACTATTTCTCAGGCGAAATATTTGAAGTGGAGTCGAGGGAACACATTCCCTGTATTCAGGATTACATGGGTTTTCCTGAAGAGTTGTACAAATTTTCTTATGATGCAAAAAATAACCTACGCCTGGTTTCGAAAATAATAGCGCAGTCGAAATCGGTAAGCCTGAACGTGAAGGAGTCTAAATTGTGGGGATTAGACCATGGCGCATGGCTTCCGTTGTATTTCATGTTTCCCGAACGCAACGCGAAGATCATTCCGGTGTCAATTACGAGCGCAAGTCCGGAAGATCACTTTAGGTTCGGCTCCGCAATAAAATCAGCTGCCGAAAAGACCGAAGGCACGATAGCAGTTATTGGCACGGGATCGCCGATGCATAGACTCGATCTGATTCGGTACGGATATCATGGAGAGGAACGGTTCGAACCCGGCGGCAAGTTTGGCGAAAAACTAATTGAAGTGGTCGCGAGCCGCGACTTCGACAAAATCCTGAATATTCAAAGGGAATATTCCTCTCTCTTTCACGCAGCCGCACCGGAAGGAAAATTGAATCCTTTGTACATCGCACTCGGAGCTTCCGAGAAAAATCAATTTGTCGGAAAAACTATCTTGCATGAATTCATGTATTATGGGGTTTCTCTTGTCGCGATGATCCTTAGCGCAGAAGAAGGAATGCAGAAGGCATTGGGAGAGATAGAATCGGAGGAAACGGCAGCTTAGCTGCTTTGCAAAGGCTTGAAACATTCTCGATGAGCTAGTGTTGAAACTTCCATAAAGTTGCACCAAGATAAGCTTCTCCCCATCAAGAAAATCACCTACCCCAAATTTATAAACACATAACCCGACGCAGACTTCCCACATCAAATTCAAAAGGATTGGTTCAGTTTCCCTGAAGCCCAACCTCATTCCGCGATAGAATCCGCGTTCTGATCTCGACCGAGATCGTGCCGAAAAACTTCGTGATGGTACGAGTGGAATTGGAAACAGCAGGGACAGTGTGATCGATCTTCACATTTCCGTCGAAAGTGCCGGCGTCGTGATTTGAATGGAGATTTTGATTTGAATTTCAGTTAACTTTAATTGTGACTGACCATTTCGTGTCAGGAAGAAAAGGACGAGCGTGGATATGCAAATCAAAGAAGTAAAAACCCGGCGTCAACTCAGGCAGTTTATAGCGTTTCAATATTCATTATATAACGGGAATGAATATTGGGTGCCTCCGCTTCGCAGCGATGAGATGAAATCGTTGAAGAAAGGCAAGAATCCTGCGTTTGATTTCTGCGATGTAAAATATTGGCTCGCAGTCAAAGACGCGAAAATAGTTGGACGAATTGCGGGCATAATCAATAAGAAGTACAATGAAAAATGGCAGGCAAAGGCGGCACGGTTCGGCTGGTTTGATTTTGTCGACGACAAGGAAGTATCATCATCCCTCCTGGATGCCATCGAGAACTGGGCTATAGAAAACGGAATGACCTCCGTCCATGGACCTTTAGGGTTTACCGATATGGACGGCGAAGGGGCACTCGTCGAAGGCTTCGATGAAGTAAGCACTCTTGGCGCGCTTTATAATTATCCTTACTACGCAGAGCACATCGAGAATGCTGGTTATAAAAAAGATGCGGACTGGGTCGAGTATCAAGTGACAATGCACTCGGAGATAAATGAGAAGATTAGAAGAATAGCAGAAATTGCATTGAAAAGGAATAACCTGAGAGTATTGAGAGTCAAAAAAGCAAAGGATATGCTTCCGTACGCCAAGGAAGTGTTTTGTGTGCTCAATGACGCATACAAAGATCTGTACGGTTTTGTGGAATTGTCGGATAAACAAATCGATATGTATGTCAGCCAGTACTTCGGCTATATCATCCCGGACTTTGTGCCCGTGGTTCTGGATTGTAAGGATAGGGTTGTAGCATTCGGAATTACCATGCCTTCTTTGTCGCGGGCACTCCAAAAAAACAAAGGTAGACTTTTCCCATTCGGGTTTGTTCCGATGTTGAAGGCGATGAGGCACAATAAACATGCCGACCTTTATCTCACTGCCGTACGCCCTGACATGCAGAACAGAGGAATAAATGCAATTCTGATGAATGAAGTGAACAAAGTTTTCGTGAGAAACGGGATTGAAAAAGTCGAGACGAACCGCGAGCTGGAAGGGAACTCCAAGGTACAGGCGCAATGGAAATTTTTTGACAGGCGCCTGCATAAGAGAAGAAGGTGTTACAAAAAGGAATTAGTTGCGCAACCGGTGAATATCTGACCATACGCGCGGATAAGGGACCAATTGTGTCTAATCCGTCGCGAAAAAACGCATCACGTGAACCAACAGTTGGTACTGGCTCAATTTCATTCTCGTGGTCATTCGGCGAAAGCCGGAAACCAGTCTTTAGCTCTGGATGCCAGCTTTCGCCGGCATGACAGTCGTTGTTTTGTTCGTGACTTTCAAACTGAGCCAGCACCCAACAGTTTGATAATTTCGATATCAGGCGATAAATTATTTGCGATCAATTTTGATCCTGTAGGCTGGTTAAAAATCTCAGGGAACTCAAACAAAATCTCTGTAAAGCAAAAATGCACGACTACTTGAAGTCTCATACACAGGGAGCAATAACATGAAGGCTATCGTTCTATCAACTATTATTTTTTTAATACCCATTCAGATTTTGAAATCACAAGTTTTGAAGACGGACACGACAAAATACGAATATCTTCATGAGGTGGTGGTCTCAGCCCCGAGGATAGACTTGCCTCTCAAAGCAACTCCGTTCTCGGTCAGTCTTGTTGATTCGGAGGAGTTAGGTGTTCTTCCACGCGCCGTCGCGATCGACGAGGCTTTGAAACTCGTGCCGGGTGTGAAAGTGGACAATCAGGCAAATGGAGAAAGAGTTCATCTTTCGATCAGAGGCCAGGGAATACTTACCGAGACCGGCATTCGTTCTATTAAATTTTTATTGGACGGGCTGCCGATCAATGACCCGACAGGCTTTGCGCCGGACCTCTTCGATGTCGATTTCGATAACGTAGCTAGGATCGAAGTCTTGCGGGGACCGGCGGCGTCCTTTTACGGCGGAGGCGCTGCGGGCGGAATAATAAATATCGGGACACAGAACGCTCCCAACTCACCCTTATTCGGAGAAGTCTCCACGACGGGAGGCTCGAATAATTTCTGGAAGGGATTCGGCCGGTTTGGTGGCGACGTCAACGAGGTGAACTACGACATGTCCTTTTCGAGAACGGGTGGCGACGGGTATAGAGTGCACACGCACTTCTGGGAAAATAATATCTACGCGAAAGCCACGTATACTCCAACCTCATCATTCCAGGTAACCCCGATCTTGGAATGGTCCGATACCTATCATGAAAACCCCGAAGGTCTCAGCCTTGCACAATACTTGCAAGACCCGAAACTACCGAACGACGATGCGGTTCCGTACAACGAGCATATGGAAATGAACCGGACGACCGAAGGGTTGACAGGGGTTTATCGATTCCTAGACAATCAGGAAATAAGATTCAACGGCTACGTCAAACACTCTCAGTACATCGAAGCGAATAACGCGGTGTTCGACCATCAGCTGCTCACGACTCCGGGCACATCGCTGCAGTATACTCTGACATCCAGTTTGCCTGGCGGATCGTCGAGGAATGAGTTCAGCATCGGAACCGATCTGCAGTGGCAAACCAACAATGAATACCTCGATCCAAACTATCACTCCATTGAAGGTGACACTGTGCTCGGCCGGCAGCGAATCTGGCAATGGGGAACGGGAGTCTTCCTGATCGACATGGTGGACCTTGGCAGCGATTGGAGTTTCATGGGCAGCGTGCGATATGATAAGATTCACAACGAGCTCACCGACCTGCTGAACCCCGATTCTACCAGCAATTCCGGCAAAGCTGATTTTGGCAACTTCACCGGACGACTCGGCGCGACCTATTCTTTGACTCGAGACCTGACTTTCTACGGCAGCTGGGGACAGGGCTTCATACCTCCATCCACCGAGGAGCTGGACAGAAACCCCAACGCTTACAGTGGGTTCAATTCAGACCTTGTCCCCGCAACGTCCAACTCATTTGAAATTGGGGCAAGGGGAATCGTCGCTCCGGTGCTTACATACGACGTCACCGGTTTCTACCTTCTCACCAAGAATGATTTCAACCGGTACAGAGTTCCCGGCCGGGGAAACGGGGAAGAGGGAACATTCTACAACAATGTCGGGGCGAGCAAAAGGTTTGGACTCGAGTTGTCCGCGACCTGTGAGCCGGCGAAAGCTCTCGTGATTCGGCTGGCATACACATACTCCCACTTCAAATACGATATCGCTTCTCCCATCCCGATCTTGATGGATGATACGACAATACACAAGTTCATCGAGAATGGAAACTGGCTGCCCAATTCTCCGCAGCACCAACTGATGGTCGACGTGAATTATGAAATCCTTCCGGAAGTTTCAATCGGCTTGACGTCGGAGACTCTCAGTAAGACATATATCGATGGAGCCAATATCGAATCCGAAGCCGCAGCGGGATATACGTTGTTAGGCGGCCGGATTGTTTACCGCTGGCGTGCCGAAGGTCTCACCGGCGATCTCATGGTCGACGCGCGCAATGTTACGGACAAGACATATGTTGCTTTCACCGAGCCCGACACAGGCGGCAATTCGTACCAGCCGGGTGCAGGAAGAGAATTTTTCGTCACCGTAAAGATTCTTCTCTGATTACGAGATCCCTTGCGCGGTGAACTGTTCTTGAGGTAATCAGGCCGGCAGTTTTTTCCAGAATGATACGAGCTCGGCTGTTGTAACAAGAGGCAGAATGCTCTTCATGTTTTCAAGAGAGCGAGAGTGCCCTTCCTGGCTGCGCGATGAAACTGCATCGGATATGACGATCGGGAAGAATCCCTTGGTGCTTGCTTCTCTAGCGCTCGACTCGATTCCGAATTCCGTCGATATTCCGGTAAACAAAATCGTCGAGAGGCCCGCATTCCTTATCATGAGCTCGAAATTCGTGCCGACAAAAATGCTTGCGGTGTTTTTGTTAAGCACGATGTCGTCGGTTTCAGGATTGAGAACCAGCGTGTATGCATCCGGTCCCGGCTTAAATCCCTGAGCACGTCTCCTCATCATGAAGCGGCTTCCGGGAGACTGGAACCTTTCGGGAAGAGGAGTGATCTTGGTAAGAAATACTGGAACAAGTTTTTCTCTGGCCGATGCCGCTAGCGTTTCGACTTTTCCCAGAAACTCTTCCCTGTTGAAAATACTCTCCACAAGCATCTTCTGAATATCCCAAAGAACCAGTGCCGTCCTTGCAGGCTGTAGAAATTCAGCTATCTCATTAATGTTGTCCATGATATCTGGTTGCCTCCATTTGATTAGATTCCTTCAAATAGACGTGCCTGCAAACCCGAGGTTCAATCACATAGTCTTTAGGACTTCGCCGAAGCGCAAAGAGATCAGAAATTGAAAGGGGGAGCGGACACAATTATTCCTCTTCTTGAATAAAACTCCACCTCCTTTTATATTCGTTCATGGAGACTGTTCACCTTTCGAGGACCGGTGAGGATATCTTGGTTCCGAAGATTTTTTGTCTCGGAAAAAATTATGCAAAACATGCCGCCGAGATGAAATCCGATGTACCCAAAATACCGATTGTTTTCATGAAACCATCGAGTGCAATCGTTCACGACGGAGCGAAAATAAAGATTCCGTTAATGACGAACGACCTTCACCACGAGACGGAGATTTTTTTTCTTATCGGCAGAGAAGGAAAAAATATTCGAAAGGAAAACGCCAGATCGTTTGTGTCGGGAATGGGTATCGGGCTTGACCTGACTCTTCGTGACGTTCAGACCAAACTGAGAAATGACGGAAGTCCCTGGCTTATCTCGAAAGGCTTCGATGGTTCCGCGCCGATTTCTAACGCGGCTCCCGTTGACGGCGTGGATTTCAATTCTCTGGAGTTAACGCTTTCGGTAAACGACAGGATCCGACAGCAAGGAAGTTACAGAAACACCATTTTCAAAATTGAAGAGGTAGTTGCTTTTATTTCGCAGTTGTTCACGCTTGAGCGAGGAGATTTGATTTTTACGGGGACCCCGGAGGGCGTGGCGCAGCTCGCAGCTGGCGATAAGCTCCATGCCGAACTAGTCGGCCACGTTTCACTTGACGTGGAGATAATATAACTGTGCGAGTCATCTCCATCGCGATCCCAAAGGGGGGGGAAGGAAAAACAACAACCGCAGTCAATCTCGCCGCGAGTCTTGCAGCGGCCGAGAAGAAGACTCTTCTGATTGATGCCGATACTCTCGGCGCGAGCGGAATTTCTCTCGGCTACACAGCCGACCAGGTCAAAAGCGGACTGTACGACGTTTTCAACTATACTCACTCCCTTAACCGAGTGATTTATAAAACGGAATTGACCTATCTCGATTTCATTCCTTCGAACATTTCGACTGTCCAGATGGAAGAGCGCCTCCTCCGCCTGAGTGAGAACAGGACAATAATGCGGATTGCACTGCGAGATGTGGAAAAAAAATACGATTACGTGATAATAGACTGCCCCCCGACTCTCCGGGGAATTACGACCAACGCTCTATGCGCGTCCAACTCAGTCATCGTTCCAATGCGCGCCAGTCATTTCTCGCTCGATGCAGTGATGAGACTGATGCGCTACATGAAGTGGATCCGGGAAGTCGCAAACCCAAAAATTTATGTCGAAGGAATTATTCTCACGATGTACGAGCCGAACACCAAGATTTCTGAAATTACGGGCAGGGAACTTCGTTCGCGTTATTCTAAGTTCCTTTTCAAGATTGTTATTCCAAAAAACTCAACCCTTGCGGAAGCCGCGTTCTACGGGAGGCCGGTGCTGTTGTACAACATAAACTCGAAAGGTGCTCAAGCCTATTTCGAGCTCGCAACCGAAATAATATCCCGTGAGCATGCCTTCAACGAGATGATGGGTGAAGCAGGCGTCTCCTCCGCGTCGGACTCATCGCAGGCCGATACCAACGGTTCATTGCCACAGGACTCTCCAGCAAAGGGAGATAGTGGAGCCTCATTTGAAGGTTCGGTGAAGTGAGAGTTCTGCTGAATTTTTCTCTTGCACTTTTATTTCCTCTGATTCTTTGTTTTGGTAGAGTAAATACCGGCAACTCGAAGTCGTCTTCCAACGACACTTATCTTTTCCCGACTGATGCTTCGCACAGAATAAATTCAGGCTTTGCAGACTACCGCTCTTCCCATTTTCACGGTGGGATGGACATCTCAACGAACGGGAAAATCGGCTACCAGGTTTTCGCCGCTAAATCGGGATATGTCTATCGAGTTTCCGTTTCACCGTTCGGTTATGGAAAGATGCTCATACTGAAACATGACGACTCGACATTCACTTTGTACGGACATCTCTCCGTATTTTCGGAAAAAATCGAGGAGATGGTTGGGGCGGCGCAGCGACAGGAGCATAAATACGGTGTGGAATTAAGGTTTAAGCCCGATGAAATCCGGGTCGATCGCGGTGAGGTTGTAGCATATACGGGGGCGACCGGCGTCGGCGGTCCGCACCTTCATTTTGAGGTTCGCGACAAAAATTTTGCGTTCATCGATCCACTGGTCTTCGGTTCGCTCGACGTTCCTGACTACAGAACTCCGAGAATCTTCAACATCGCCGTCCGCGGGTTCCTATCCGGCGAAGCCAAGGTATGCAGCATGAAAAAGTCCGGCGATTCATATTCTGCAAAACAGATTTTTCGTATGTCGGAGCCGTTCTATTTCGTGCTCCATGGTGCTGATTCATACGGGGGAAAATTCAAGCGACCGCCCAAATATATTCGGCTGAAGATAGACGGCAATGATTTTATCTCGTTGAACCTGACTCATTTCGATGCCGATGATTATCTGGACGTCGCGTCCCTTGTCGATCTCGGTCTATCGAGGAGACTAAAAACATATTATATCCTTTGCGTGAATCGTGCTATTCCCTTTTCGGTTTTTACACCGGACACCCCGCTGAGCGGGCTAATAGGTGAGAACTTCCCTAACGGGACTCATTCCTACGAAATTTCCATCGAAGATGAAGACGGAAACGGCGCCTCTGCTAGCGGGAAATTTGTTCTGAATCTTCCTCGATCTTCAAACAGCTCCTCGGATGCAACCGCAGGGCTGTCGATATCTCCATTTAAAGAAAAAGTCTTCAACCTATCTCCGTCGCTGACGCTGCGATTTCCCGAAAACAGTTTTGCAAAGGAGATCGATATTGACGCGAGACTTCTTTCTCAGAATAGTCTTGAAATAGAATCCGAAAATGAGATGCTCAGAAAGAAAGTGGAGCTGACCTGGAGGGTGAACGATCCGACATTGAGACTCTACAGACGTTTGAGGAGACGCTGGAGTTACATCGAATGCAGCAATGATGGAAGCTTCTTGAGGGCTAAGATCGGCTACAGAACGGGAGTGTTCGCTCTATTACACGACGAGATGCCTCCAATTGTCGGAAAAATTAGGTTTTCAAATAAGAATCCATTTTACAGGTCGGCCGCACCGAAGGACTTTAAAAGAGATTTTGTATATTTTAAGGTATCGGACCGATTATCCGGAGTAAATACGGACAACATTTTTCTGAAAGTGGGAGATGAAAAGCTCTTTTGCGAGTACGACTCTAAAAAACATTCCGCAGTTTGCCAGGTCGATGCGGATAAGTTGAGAGACGAGAGGAAAGTGGAAATCATCGTCAGCGATAATGCCGGGAACGAGAGAAGAGTTGTTTCGAGAATCAGATTTTAATGAAACGTTTTTGGAAAACTTCCCGGATGAATCTCTTCGGGAAAAGGAGCGGAATAAATTTAAACTTGATCCCGCTCGTGTGGGTACTCACAAGTCTGGTGGTGGGCGGATCAATCTTAGTGTACCTGGCGGAAGGTCAACACGGGAATATCCACTCTTTATGGGATGCAGTATGGTGGACAGTCGTTACCATGACAACCGTCGGTTATGGAGATGTTGTCCCCACGACGGTTCTCGGACGGGTCGTCGGGATGTTCGTCATGCTGTCCGGAATCTCCGTCATCTCTTTATTGACCGCGACCATTTCGTCGATCTTCGTAGCACAAAAAATAAGAGAGAGCCAGGGTTTGCAACAGATTAAGCTGAAGGGACATACAATAATTTGCGGCTGGAATCAGAAGCTCGACGGCCTCCTGGAGACTCTGAACAGATTTTCCTCGGAGCGTCCAGAGACGGCGGTTGCCAGACAGAAGGAGGGCGTGGTCCTAGTAAACGAAATGCCACCCGCCAGGATGGAAGACACGCTGTCGAGCTATGAGAATCTAAATCTGAAGTATGTCAGCGGCGACTACACAAAGGAACCGACACTTGCGCGCGCAAATTTGAAAGACGCGCTGTCTGTTATAATCTTACCAGATATGTCGCTGACATCTGAGCCTCGTGACGACAAAACGCTTCCTGCTGCACTCGCGATAAAATCTATGAAGCGTGATATAAAGGTCTACGCCCACGTAATCGACAAGGAAAATCTCTCGCACTTGAAAAGGGCAGATGTCGACGACGTCATTATCAGTGACGAACACGTCGGCTATCTGCTTGCATCGGATATTTCTTCGCCGGGAATCGCACAGGCAGTCCAGACGCTCTTGGATCCAGAGAAGGGTGTATCCTTCAAAAGAGTAAAGATGCCATCGGACTTCGTCGGAAAAAAATTCCAAGAGATTCATGAATACTTCAAAAGCCAGCGAAATAGCATCGTGATTGGATTTGTATCACAGGATGAATCCGTGAAGATAACGGACATTCTTTCTTCCGATTACACGGCAATAGATTCATTTATAGAACGAAAATTTAAAGCAGCGGGTCTCGATTTTCGGGAAAAGGGCGGACTCCGTCTGAATCTGAATCCACCTCTCGATTATATTGCTCAAGAAAAAGAAGATGTGATTATAATAGGATGAAACCCTCGGCCCTCGATATCGATCTCAGCCGCACGGCAATTTTCGCGGGAATCCCGGAAGAAAAAATTGCGAAGCTTGCGGCTCTCGTTAAGGTGCAAAATTTTCCGGCAGATCAACTGATCATGAAAGAAGGCGAAAGCGGAAGCTGCCTTTGTATCCTGTTGGGCGGCGAAGTTGAAGTTAGCAAATCGTTGGTCTTTCGTTCAGGCGCCGCGTCACTTGATCCTTTAGACAAATCACTGATGCGACTTACATCGAAGAATTTCCCTTTTTTCGGGGAGATGTCTCTCTTTGAGAAAAACAGTGCGCGCAACGCGACGGTGCGCACAATCTCACCGTGCAGGTTTGCCATTATCGAACTGGCAGATCTAGTGAGACTTTCAGAAACGGATTATGAGATTGGATATAGGATTTTCTTTAATATTGCATGGGCGTTGAGCGACAGGCTCAACAAAAGCAACAACGACTTATTGAAGGTAACGACAGCACTCGGTATCGCGTTAGAGAGATGACCGAGCTAGACTTTATCTACCGAGGGGATCAAAACAATCTCTGAAATTACCCAGAAAATTTTCTAATGGATCGAGAAATACCTAAAACATATTCGCCGTCCGAAATTGAAGACAGGTGGTACAAGAGTTGGCTCGATAAGAAATTATTCGAAGCGCATGTAAACAAACAGAAGAAGCCTTATACCGTCGTTATTCCTCCGCCAAACATTACCGGAATTTTGACGATGGGGCATGTCCTGAATAATTCCATCCAGGATGTTTTCGTCAGATGGAAGAGGATGAAAGGTTTCGAGGCGTGCTGGGTTCCGGGTACCGACCACGCCGGAATCGCCACACAGAACGTCGTGGAGAAAAGCCTGGCAAAAGAAGGAAAAGACAGACATTCGCTCGGCAGGGAAAAATTTATTGACCTTGTATGGAAATGGCGTGAGCAGTATGGCGGTAAAATAATCAAGCAGCTGAAAAAGCTTGGCGTCTCGTGCGATTGGTCTCGCGAGCGGTTTACGATGGATGATGGATTGTCGCAGGCAGTAGGGGAAGTCTTCGTAAGGCTGTACCAGAAGGGTTTAATTTACCGCGGGAAATATATTGTCAACTGGTGTCCGAAAGACCACACGGCGATAAGCGACGACGAAGTTGAGTATCAGGAGAAAAACGGCAAACTCTATTACATAAAGTATCCTTTTGAAGACGGTTCCGGTCATCTCACGGTGGCAACCACGAGACCCGAGACGATGCTCGGCGATGTTGCGGTCGCCGTGAATCCATCCGATGAACGTTTCAAGAATCTCATCGGGAAAAAACTGGTGCTTCCGCTGGTCGGAAGAAAAATGAAAATAATTGCCGATGATTATGTCGACAAGGAATTCGGAACCGGTGCGGTGAAAATTACTCCTGCTCACGATCCCAATGATTTCATGGTAGCCGGCCGACACGGTCTGGAAAAAATTGCGGTTCTCGATATTTCGGGAAAGGTAAACGAGAATGCGCCGGAGAAATACCGCGGTCTCGACAGGTTTAAGGCGCGGAAGCTCATCATCGAAGATTTAGAAGCTTTACAATTGGTAGATAAGATCACCGACTACAAATTGAGTGTCGGCGAATGCTATCGCTGCCACACGGTCATCGAGCCGTATCTTTCGGATCAGTGGTTCGTTAAGATGAAACCGCTTGCCGAGCCCGCGCTGAAAGCGGTGCGCGACGGGAAAATTCATTTCTATCCTGAACGTTGGGTAAAAACTTATGAGAACTGGCTGGAAAATATCCGTGACTGGTGCATCAGCCGGCAGCTGTGGTGGGGCCACAGGATTCCGGTGTGGTACTGCAGCAAATGCGGCGAGCAGGTCGTGAGCACGAATGCACCTGCATCTCCATGTTCCAGGTGCGGCGGGGAGTCTTATCATCAGGACGAAGACGTCCTGGACACGTGGTTTTCTTCCTGGCTGTGGCCGTTTTCTTTGTTTGGCTGGCCTGAAGAAACACCCGACTTAAAATATTTCTACCCGACAGATACGCTTGTCACCGCGCCCGACATAATTTTCTTCTGGGTTGCAAGGATGATCATAGCGGGAATCGAGTTTCGTGGAGACGTGCCGTTCAGGGATGTTTACTTCACGAGCGTCATCCGCGATATGCAGGGAAGAAAAATGTCCAAGTCGCTCGGCAATTCTCCTGATCCGCTCGATGTCATCAGAGATTACGGTGCCGACGCGCTGAGGTTCACGATACTTTACCTTGCCCCGCTAGGGCAGGATGTCTTGTTTGAAGGCAGCAAATGCGAGATGGGCAGAAATTTTGCGAACAAGATCTGGAACGCCGGTCGGTTCTTAATGATGAATCAGGATAAGATTGAAGTGTCGGCGGCGCCGGACAATTCGATTTTCGATTTCGCCGATAAGTGGATCGTAAGCAGGCTGCATCGGACGATACGGGATTTGAACATATCCCTGGATCATTTCCGCATCAACGACGCAGCGAAAATCATTTATGATTTCGTCTGGCATGATTACTGCGATTGGTACGTCGAGATGGTCAAGGAGAGACTCAATCAAGTATCTAATGAGATGACCCGCGCGATAATTCTTGCGAATGCAATCTCGATTTTTGAATCTGCCATCAAGTTGCTTCATCCCTTCATGCCCTTTATTACCGAGGAGCTTTACGGACTCATTAAAGAAGGACATGGCAGCGAAAGCATCACCGTTGCTGAATTCCCTGAGGCAGAAATTCGGTTTGTCAATGAGAAAATTGAAGCGGAAATGGAGCTGATCCAGGAAGTTATTAGTTCAATCAGGGCAATGAGGAAGGAGGCGAGTGTCCCGCCGAATGTTCTTGTCGATATCGTCGTGAAACCGAAAGATGAGAATATACTTAAGACATTGTCCTCGAACGAATCGCATATCAGATGTCTTGCAAAGGCCGAGTCGTTCAGCATCGGATTTGACCTGCGCAAGCCCGAGACATCGAAAAGTGCGGTCATTCGAGGAACTGAAATTTTCATTTCATTGGAGGGTTTGGTAAATGTCGATGCCGAGCGGAGCAGGCTTGAGAAAGAAATTGACCGGGTGAAAGGAGTAATTGCCGGAATCGAGGCAAAATTGAGCAACGAGCAGTTCATAAAGCGCGCTCCCGCTCAGGTTATTGAAAAAGAGAAATTGAAAATCGAATCGATGAAAGTAACGCTTGCCAAGCTGGAGGAGAATGTATCTGCAATCCGGTAACATATTACCGCTAAGGACGGGAGGGAGGTTCCATGCCATCATTTGATATAGTGAACCGAGTAGATCTGCAGGAAGTCGATAATGCGATCAACAACACGAAGAAAGAAATCGCGACACGGTATGATTTCCGCGGCTCGCCCGCCGAAGTGAATCTCGACAAGAAAGAGAAGGTGATCCACGTTGTCGCGGAACATGAGATGAGAATGGACGCGGTGATGGATATGCTCATGACGCACATGATAAGGCGTAAAGTCGATACAAAAGCGCTCAAGCCCAAGGCGATCGAACCGACTTCCCAGGGACATGTCAAGCGCGAAATAAACATTCAAGAAGGTATTGAAACGGAAATTGCGAAGAAAATTGTAAGGTTGATAAAAGATCAGAAGCTGAAGGTTCAGGCGGCTATTCAAGACGAGCAGGTGCGCGTCACCGGGAAAAAAATAGACGATCTGCAGGAAGTAATAAAAATGCTTAGAGGGCAGAACCTGGGAATACCGCTCCAATTCATAAACATGAAAGACTGAGCGCTGATCCCAACTTCCATTTTCGAATTCGAAAGCAAGAATTCTTACTTTATCCGCGGATACGACGATAAGGTGGTACACCTCCATGCGAGTCAAGTCAACATTTAACTTTCAGAATTGAGAATTATAACAAAATGTCTTCATTTAATTTTGTCCTTGTCAAAGAAATTCCGGGTCTAATTTTGATCGAGCCCTTAACTCACAGCGATGAGCGAGGGTTCTTTATGGAGACCTACCGGGCCGACGAGTTTGAGAAGGTGGGAATCAAAAAGGAGTTCATCCAGGATAATCACTCGTTGTCAATTAAAAATGTAATCCGCGGGCTGCATTTTCAGATAAAGCCTCACGCACAGTCGAAACTCGTGAGGTGTATCCGCGGAGAGATATATGATGTCGCTGTCGATCTCAGGAAAAGATCGAAGACATTCGGTAAATGGCTCGGGGTGAAACTCTCGGCTTCGAACAAAAGAATGCTTTATATACCGGCCGGCTTTGCGCACGGATTTTCGACGATCTCCGACGAAGCGGAAGTCATCTATAAAGTCGATGAATTATACTCGAGAGAAGACGAGCGCGGAATAGTTTTCAACGACACTCATCTGGGCATCGATTGGAAAGTGGATAATCCGATCGTATCGAGCAAAGATCGGGCGCTCCCGAAGTTCGATAAGGAAGAAGAGTATTTTTGATTTATGATTTTTCAGAGCGAAATCAAAGTACCTACTAGAATTCACGGCGAGATGCATGACCTTACGGAAGATATCCGACGGATCGTTTCGGAATCGAAAATCACAACGGGGATGGTCAATGTCTCCGTCGTCGGAAGTACTGCCGCAATAAGTACGATAGAATTTGAGCCAGGTCTAGAACACGATTTGCCGAAACTTCTTGACCGACTGATTCCTCCTAGCAGACAGTACGGACACGAACAGGCCTGGCACGACGGCAACGGGCATTCACACCTGCAGGCGGCGCTCCTCGGACCGAGCTTGACTCTCCCGATTAGTGACGGCAATCTCGTGGCGGGAACATGGCAGCAGGTTTTCCTAATCGAGCTGGATATCAAGCCTCGAGAGAGGACAATTCTCGCGACGGTTTGCGGAGAATGAATACAGAGAACTCGTCCTGTTCTCACAACGCATAATAATAGCCGACAAGGTTTTCAAAATCCGCATTTGAAACAAGCGATCTCGCTGTGATGAATGCGGGAAGACTCGGCAGGCATGTTGCATCTTACATTCCGCTAATGTAAATTTTCACGATTTGACAAAATCATGGAGGCTGTGGAGATGCAGAATAATCCAACAGGTGTCAGTCGGGCAATTCCCAGGAACAAAGTCCTTCCCTTAATCTTGATTTCATTTCTAATCGCAGGTTGCGGCAGTCCTTTTCTCAAGATGGAAGAGATATCCAAACTGCAGTTCAGCGGGAAAAAAGAGACTTCCATCATATACTTCCGACGGATTCTCCGGTTTTCGGAAAACGGAGAGCTCCATGTAATTTCACACAAGCTGATACGGGCAGGAGAGAATATTAATTCGGTACCGGATATACTCGAAACAATTGACGCACCGATATACAAGTTGGAGAATTTTGACGGCAGAATAATTAAGCCGGACGGAACCACGATCAACCTCGGTAGCCGAGATCTAGTGACGTGGAATACGAGCAACAAGTATATTTTGACGGGGAGTACGGTGAGCGTATTTCGGATCACGGATCCCGTTGAAAGCGGAGATGTGATCGAGGAAGTAGACGAGCATGTGAACGAATTCCCCGCTCTCGGAATCGATTTCCCGCTGGATGAGGTGGGCAAGGCGGAAAATGTAAAGTGTTCAATAGAAGTCCCCAATAACCTCGTGTTTCTTTACAGCATCGCGAACGACACGATCAAACCAAAGATCAGCGAGACTCGTGGAGGAAGGGATTACACGTTCGAGTGGGACAGATATGTTCCCAATGAAAATGTTCCTCCATTATCGCAAAAGAATAATGCTCCTGAAATAATCGGCACCGTTTATGATAGTTCATCAATGAAGGACGGTTTATCGTGGAAAGCGTTTGGAGATTGGTACCTGAGCCTGATTTCGGACAGAATAAAGTATGACCAGAAGGTCCTGGAGACAGCTCAAGAGATCACGAAAGGTCTGACCGATGACAGACTGAAGATGGATGCGATATTCAACTACTGCCAGAAAAATGTTCGTTACGAGCAAGTCTACATGAACAAGGGAGAAGAGTTCATCCCCCACAATTGCTCGGATATCCTCGAACGTAAATTCGGCGACTGCAAGGACTACTCGTGTCTCATCTATGCGCTGGCAAAAAGTGTCGGGATTGACCCGAACCTGGTGCTTTGTTTTCGCGGAAGAGGATATCAATTTTATCCGGATATGCCTGTGAGCCAATTCAATCACGTGATTGTACATTTTAACGATAATGGCATTGATCGCTGGTATGATGGTACGGATGCGGAGGGTATTCCGGGAATCGTGTCGAGGGACCTGATAAACCAAAGCGCCCTGGTTCTTGAAAAAGGGAATTCGAGGATATTGAAGATCAATGAATCCGACGAGAGTTTAGTCTCCATCAATGGGGATCTTTCAAATATTGAGGACGGATTCAAAGGCAAACTATCCGTACAGCTAAGAGATCAGTATGCGGTTGATTTTTTCTTTGCGCATTCGCAACTCAACGAGGCCAGAATGCACGAAGTGGTGATCGACTGGCTAAGGGAGACACTGAATAATTCCGCAAACATCAAAGAGGTTGCCTGGAAAACCGAGCCTGATGTCTTCGATATCGATGTAACCCTTGAGATACCGAATTCAGTGACGAAGATAGGCACGTCAACTTATACAAGTCTGCACAGCATCCTCCCGCAACTTTTTCCGAGTGAGTTGGCGGGCATTGATACGACTGCAATTTTTTATTTCCCATACTACGATAGGGTCGGAATTCAACTCGACTTAAAAGCTACGGGCGGACCATGTGTCGATGCGGACTCGTCGAAGGGTTGCCATCAGGCCGTACACTATCAATATGAAATAAATCCCGGCCCGCTCCAAAAAGTTGATCGGTCAAAATTCATGGAGGATTTCCACCGAATATCCGATGCATTCAATAAAACGATAAGACTTAAAGCAGGGAGCTAACCTTGAAAAAGACGTGTGTTTTGTTCCTAGTGGCTTTTTGTTTCGACTCAGCTGCCGCGCAGGATTTTGTTCGCGATTTACCTAAGCCGGAGTTCGCAAACGGCATTACTGCCCCTACCATGGATGCAGTGATTATTTTGAAGGAACACAGCATCACGGTCAAATACCAAGACCTTTTTTATGGAGGAACGTCGGTCAATGTCCCGACCACGGACTTCCAGAAGGTGATGATCGTGAAACTGCTGGATGAAGTCGGGGTGAAACGATACGCAAACGTGGAGTTTACTTATCTGGAGAGATTGGAGCCGGAGTATCACAACGCATATTACGCTAGAGCCAGGGTGATGAAACCCGACGGCACGGTCCAAGTAATGCCGGAGGAGGACGTACAGAACATCGTGGAACTGGCCACTGCCAACAATGTTCCGTTGATAAGAAAAGTAATTTTCAAGATACCAAATGTTTCCGCGGGAGATGTTATCCAATATGAATACGGCTATTCAGATATCGCTCTCCATTCTTACGGCGGACTGTATTTCTACAATGACCAAGATTTTGCATTATTTTCGAATCTTTACATAACTCTACCTTACAAGGACAAAACAAAGGTATTCAGTTTCCCGCCAGACAAGGTCGGCGATCCTGCGATTCAGCAACTCAGCGTATTCTACGGTTCCGGAAAGACATATTTTTGGACCATTAAGAATCTTAATGGAATACCGGAAGAACCGTACGCCTATTCTTTCGAGGCTACATCTCTCCTTACTACCTTTGTCCCCGAAAGCGATGTCCAGGATTCCCTGCACGTTTGGGATCATCTCGCAAAGAAATTTTACGACGAATACATAGACAAGGGCAAAATCAGCGATGACGAAATGGAATCACTTAGCCTTCCGAGTGATCGTTCAAATTCGGCCGTGCAGTCTAATATCGTCGATAGTCTCTATGCTCGTCTCCGCAAGTATTTTTTGTTGGAACCCTTCAACTCGCTGTATCCGCGCAGCGGTGACATTGATGACTTATTCAAATCAAGAAAGGGAGATGCTTCCGACCTTTCCTACATAATGTACAAGATTTTGAAGAGATGGGGCATCAATGGGAAATTAGTTTGGGTGCGCGACAACATAGATGGTCCCTATGAGGAGAGTGTGCCGTCACTCCTTTGGTTTGACAGATTAGCTGTCCTCGTGTCCTTGAGCAATGAAGAAAAAGTTTATGATTTCAATCGAAGTGTGTCGTCGGATTATGAGACGCCATGGTCTATCGAAGGTATTAAAGCGGTTGTCTTAGACGGTGACACCTGTTATCAGCAAACACTTACGGATCAGTCATCCGAGAAATCGAATATCTCATTCGAAAAACACAATATCAGCATTCTGAAAGGGGAGGTCACACTCGACTCCTTAACAATGGACTTCAATGGAAGGCCGGCAGGTGAATTAAGAAAGAAGTATTACGAGGATGAACGAGGCGAAGCAGGAAGCAAAATACGGAGTCAATTATCCGAGAGTTACTTTTCGAAAGTCGATTCGGTCTCGGTAAACGATTTCCTTAACGAGAGAGATTTTAAAGAGACAGTCGTCGGAGTTCCGAAGAACAATATTCAAAAGATAGATTCATTTATGGTTATCAAGCTGGGCAATGTTATACTTAGCAGCTTCAGAGAAAAACTTTTTACCACTAAACGACGCAACCACATCTATTTTGCCGTTCCACTTCAGCTTAAGCTGGAATGGAACGTCAACTTTCCGCAAGGTTATCGCTTGAACGACCACTTAACCGGAGGAATCCTGGAAGGGGTGGCAAGCCTAACAGCTACGACTGAGGTTCACACAACTTCCAACGGGGTAGACATCTCTCTCACTGTAGACCTACCCGACACCCTTATGAGTGTGGACAAATACCAGCAGCTAATGTCTTTCATAGATATGATATTAAAAAAAGCTGACCGAGAGATAGTCCTCAGGAAATCCTGATTGAAACGCTTTCAGATCAGCGGGACAAAATTTGTTTTTCCTTCAAGAGGCGATCGGCTTGGAATGCCACCTTGTTTCTCGGTCACTGCTCTCACCACCTCATCGGCGTAGACCTCTTCGGGTACCGCTCCTTTGAAGTGGTGAGTCCCGTTTACCACGACGCGCGGTACGCCCTGGACGTCGTATTTCATCGACAGCTCCGGAGACTCCTCCGCCTCAATCATGTCAGATTTTATCATGTCGCTGACGTAAGCAAAGCGGTGCCCCGTAATAACAGCACTTGGACAGTATGGGCAAGTTGGGGTCACGAACACCTGAATGTGCACAGGCTCATTGATCGTTTTCAGTTTCGCGATCGTGTCGTCGCTCAATTCATGATTACCGGTCGAAACCATCTCCATGTCTTCAAGTATGGATGCAAACTCATACCCTGAAGGGATACCGTGGTACCTAATCCCGTAATCTTTGTCCGGAGCTGCAGTGACTGTTGCGGGAGAATTCTTGATGCCGTACTGTTCCACTTTGTCTTTGTCGGTGACGAAGCTGTAAACTTCGAGTGTAATCTTACCGGAAAGGGCTGCAAGTTCCTCGAGTATTTGCTTCGTCTCCTTGCAGTATTCATATTGAAGCGACTGAGTAAAGTTTACGATCTTCACCGGATTCACGAGATCCGCAAATCGTTTCCTGATTTCTTCTTGGGATTGTTGATTTAAAAACATCTCACTCCTCAATGAAAGTTTCTATCGATGAGATGATTTCCGGATTAATAAGACTCTAGCTCATACCGTTTTTTGTGCGGGCTTTCTCGTCGAAATTCTGAGAATGCCGTAGATCGGACAGAAATTGATGAAGACCGTGACGATCGGAATTATTCCAATCAACCCCCACAAAGTTTCCGGTCCCCAGAAAATCAGGCTAAGCAGAAACAACCCGATGATTATTCTGATCCATTTGTCGGGTGTTCCAATATTCTTTGTCATCTTCTTCTCCTTTGTTGTCATAGGTATGATGCAGGAAGGGAGAGGAAGTTTCTGGAATTTCTGTTTACAGGACAGGCATCGCTAAGAGCGCCGGGGTCTCTTCGAGCGTGATTTCTTCGGAAGGGTAATCTTTATCGGTTGCTCCAATTCGAGGCGTGCCAAAACCTTTTCGCAACAAGACCCCTCATAATGGACATCATAGCTTCTGTAGAGCAAAATCGTCTTCTTGAGAGAATCATAATAAGCGGCACAATCCGGACATTTCTCAAGATGCTCACGGAGTTTTCTGCAGGTTGGAGACTCAAGGTCGCGGTCTACCTTCTCGCACATCTCGAGCAAATATTTTTTGTGATCTGTCAACTTCATTTCGTCAAATACGGATTGAGTTCATTTCTCAAAAACAATCGCGCCCGGTGGAGCCGCGATTTTATTGCCGGGACCGATAATTTCAACGTGTTTCCAACTTCTTCAGTCGAGAGTCCATCAACGTCTCTCATCACAAATACGATGCGGTATTCGAGCGGAAGTTTCTGAATTGCTTTGTCTAAAATTTCCTTCAGTTCGTTGTTGAGGACAGCGTCATGCGGAGTCTCTCCCCAGTGAGGCACTTCTAGTTCGCCGGTTTCCCGAAGCAGTTCCGAATCTTCAAATGAGATCAAAGGCTCGTGAGATTTCTTTCTGTGCATCATGAGACAATTGTTCGTCACGATGCGATACAGCCACGTCGAGAACTTTGACTTTCCTGAGAACGACTTCAATCCGCGATAAGCATTTATGAATGTTTCCTGCATTGCCTCTTCTGCCTTTTCCTTATCGCGACAGATCTTGAAAGCAAAACTATAGATGGTCTTCTCGTACTTTCTGATGAGCTTACCAAAGGCAATCTTGTCGCCGGCCCTGGCGGAGTTGATCAAGTCCTTGTCTTCGTTCATGAAATAAGTTCCAGGATCCAAACACCGAGGTTCAAACGAATCTCAAACTTCAAGTTCCAACTTCAGAGGTCTAAAAATCAAATCGCTTCTTGTCGGCTTGCCGCCAAGAGCGTATTCTTCATGAGCATCGTGATCGTCATGGCTCCGACGCCTCCCGGAACGGGAGTTATCCAACCCGCAACATCCTTGACGTTGTCGAAATCCACATCGCCGCACATTCCTGTTTCGGTGCGGTTTATTCCGACATCGAACACAGCGGCCCCAGGCTTGATGAAATCTCTCGTTATGAAATTCGCTTTCCCGACAACCGCAACGAGTATATCCGCTTTCCTGCAGACTTCCTGAAGTTTTTCGGTTTTTGAATGTGCCATGGTAACGGTCGCGTTTTTGGAAAGGAGGAGCATCGCCGCCGGTTTGCCGCCTAAATTTGAACGGCCGACCACAACGGCGTTCTTCCCCGAAACATCGATTCGATACTTTTCAAGCAATATCATTATTCCATAAGGCGTGCAAGGAAGCAAGAGTTTTTTATCCATTATTTCTTTCCATGACTTCGCTTCACAATATCTGCCGATGTTGTACGGATGCAGAGCATCCACATCCTTCGAAGGCTCAACCGCTTCGATGACCTTATATTCATTGATCTGCTTCGGGAGCGGCATTTGTACCAGTATGCCGTGGATCTTGTCATCGTGGTTGAACTCATTGATCTTCGCAAGCACTTTTTCCTGAGTGGTGTCATCAGGCATTTTTTCCGTCACCGAATAATATCCAAGCGATTCGCACGCTTTGGCCTTGTTCTTCACGTAAACCTGTGACGCAGGATTGTCGCCGACAAGTATGAAAGCCAGCCCCGGGGTTATGCCGCAATCTTCCTTGAACTTATTCGCCTGAGCTTTTACTTCTTCTCTGATTTCCTGCGATACGGTTTTGCCGTCGATTATTTTTGCGTTCATGATTTTTCGTTGAATGGCGGATAAAAGATTCTCTCTATACTTACTCCTTTGCCGGTCGATTTGTCGATGGAGAAGACGACGGCGGCGAGTCTGGCATCGGCGTCTGCGGCTTCATATTTTGCCGGCGTGACGTAAAGAAATCTTTTCATCGCACTTTCTCTCTTCATCCCTATGATCGAATCGTAAGGCCCGGTCATTCCGACGTCGGTGATGTATGCGGTGCCGCCCGGCAGGATCCTCTCGTCCGCGGTCTGTATATGCGAATGAGTTCCGACAACCGCACTGACTTTTCCGTCAAGGTACCATCCCATAGCGATTTTTTCTGCGGTGGCTTCCGCATGCATATCGACGATCACAAAGTTTGTTTCGGCTTTGATCTTCTCAATGACCCAGTCCGCCGTACGGAACGGGTCGTCGATCGGGTACATGAAAACTCTTCCCTGCAAATTGATTACGCCGATTTTCCCTTTTTCTCCGAGATTATATATCGTGTAACCGGACCCATACGAACCTTTCGGAAAATTCATAGGACGCAACAGGTTTTTTTCCTGCATCATGTATTCGTGGATCTGAAATTTGTCCCAGATGTGGTTTCCGCTGGTAATTACGTGAATCCCGGCACCGAAAAATTTCTGAGCGATCTTATCCGTTATTCCTTTTCCGTCAGCCGCGTTCTCGCCGTTTGCGATGACGAAATCTATTTTGTGTTTATCGATGAAACTTCTGATGAAATTCGTGACCATCCCGATCCCGGGATTGCCGACGATGTCTCCTATGAAAAGAACGTTAAGTGTATCCAGAGCTTTTCCTTTTTCAAAAAATATAACTTTAAACGGCGAAAGATAGAAGAGACGGATGAAATTCAGCAAGAATCGGGTTTTTCAGTCGGCAGTTGCGGGTTAACTTCATCTCAAAGCACGGAGGAAAAGATGACCGACTACGAGCGAATAGCGAAAGCAATTTCATACATAAACGAACACTTCCGGGAACAGCCGGACCTTGATCATCTTGCCGATGTGGTACATTTGAGCAAGTATCATTTCCATCGGCTATTTAAAAAATGGGCGGGAGTGAGTCCGAAGAAATTCCTGGAGTACATCAGTGTCGAGCATGCAAAGAGTCTGCTGAGACAAAGTGCTTCTCTTGCCGAGACGAGTTATCAATTGGGCCTCTCGGGCACAGGGCGCCTCCATGACCTGTTCATTAACATCGAAAGGATGACTCCCGGTGAATTTAAGAACAAAGGGGAAAATCTTGTCATTAACTATGAGTTTTACGACGCTCCTTTCGGAAAAATTATTATGGCTTCGACGCCCACAGGACTTTGTCACATCGGGTTTGCAAATAATGAACAACGATCAGTGAGAATGTTACGCGAGAAGTACACAAATGCTTCCCTGATCCGCGGGAGAGTTCCGTTCCATCAAAACGCATTGAAAATTTTTCAAGACGACTGGAAAAGCATCTCTAAGATCAAGCTTCACCTGAAAGCGACTCCATTTCAACTGAAGGTGTGGGAGGCATTGCTGAAAATTCCGTTCGGCGAGATAAGAACATATTCCCAAGTTGCGGACGAGATCGGCCGCCCAACGGCATCGAGAGCAGTCGGTGCAGCAATCGGAAGTAATCCGGTTGCGTATCTAATTCCTTGTCACCGGGTAATCAAATCGACCGGAGTAATCGGCGACTATCATTGGGGAAACGCACGCAAAGCGGCAATCGTCGGCTGGGAAGCTGCGAAAACCTACGGGGAGAACTAGCTGAACAGGTTTCCGGTTTCTCAGAGAGATCTGCGGTTGAAAACCGGCAGTTCTTTTCTTATTCTTATTAGAAAAACAATTGACTGAAATCATCGGATTCCTTGCAGCGATTTTGACGACCATTGCGTTCGTTCCGCAGTTTCTAAAAGTCTGGAGAACACGGTCGACACGAGATATCAGCTTGAGGATGTACCTTATGTTGTGTACAGGTGTTTTCTTATGGCTCCTCTATGGTATACAACTGGGTTCTCTTCCGATTATTCTCGCGAACAGCGTGACACTTGTGCTCACGCTTGCTATACTATCCTTGAAAGTCAGGCACCGTTAGCGACACGGATCATTTCAAAAGCACGATCTTCCTGGATTGCGAGTGACCGCCGGCGGTCATCTTCAGGAAATAGACGCCGGTCGGAAATTTGGCCGCATTGAACACCAGCGAATGAGCCCCGGCATTCTGACGAGCATCAACGAGAGTTGCCGCTTCTCTACCCAGCACATCGTAGACTTTCAAGGTGACACGGCCGCCTGCTGAAAGCCGATAGCCGATCGTGGTCGACGGATTGAACGGATTGGGATAATTCTGATCGAGCTGGTCTGTCGTCGGAATCGAGTACTTGCCTTCACTGATTGCTGAAACGACGCTTGACCAATTGTAAACGTCGAACGAATTGAACGGCTGGAGTGTACCACCATCCGCCGATTCGAGCGTTCCGGAATTGTACGATATTGCGGCTGTGTCATTTTGTGAATAATATGTTTTGTCCAATGCTACGATGATCGTCGTGCTGTCGCCGTTCTTTAAAGACAACGAAATCGCCGCATCGATGACTTTCCCGTTCCGCACGAGACCAAACGCCGATTGGTCCGACGAGGGATCCTTCATTCGTTTGTTGAACGTCAACTCAAGGGAGTTCCCTCCGCTTGTGACGATGGCAGACTGTGCGACGGGAGGCGAACCGACCGGAGAATCCGCATATGACGTGATTCCAAATCCGTAGGGGTACAAAGGATTGTAAACACTGTCACCGTAGTTGATCGGGATCTGTGCCATATTCTTCGGCCAGGTATGCGACAAAACACCTTTCGGTTGAAATTCGCCGAAGAGCATGTCCGAAACTCCTTCTCCTTCGGTTCCTGGAAGCCACGCGGCGAATATCACATCCGAATAATGCAAAATCTTCTCGAGTATCATAGGCCTTCCGGAAACAAGTACCACAATGACAGGCGCACCGTAACTTTTCATCCTCTTTACCAAGTCGACATCGCTTTGTGGAATGCCGAGATCCGATTCATACCCCAAATATTCAGCATAAGGAGTCTCACCGATTACCACGACGGAATAATCGGCAATGGTGTCTGCGAAAATTCCCGTCGGCGAATATTCTACCTCGGCGTCCGGAGCAGCGTCTCTCATTCCCTGCAGGATCGTCGTGCCGATCGTTGATGCGCCGCTGAGTCCCTGCCATGTGATCGTCCAGCCGCCGCATTGATTCCCGAGATCGTCTGCATTCGAACCGGCTACAAGAATTCTCGTGTTTGCTCTCCGCAGCGGGAGAATTCCATCTTTCTTTTTCAAGAGCACAATCGATTCTCTTACGCACCGGCGCGCAATAGAACGATGGGCAGCACTTCCCACTAAAGGCATGAGAGACCTGTCTGTGAAAGGCCTTTCGAATAGACCGAGCCTGAATTTGATCGTCAAAATTCTTCGGACGGCGTCGTTAACCCGCGGCGTATCTATTTTCCCTTCGCTTAGAAGATTCCTCATCGCAGTGCGGAAAGAGTCATACTGGAAAGGAATCATGACCATGTCTATTCCAGCATTGATCGACTCATTAACGCATTCCTGGTAATTGCTCGCCAGCTGGTCGATAGCTGCCCAATCCGAAACGACAAACCCGCTGAATCCCAATTCATTTTTCAGAACGTCCGTGATCCAGTACCTGCTCCCGCTCATTTTCTGTCCGTTGATGCTGCTGAACGAGACCATTATGCTTCCAACTCCGGAGTCAATTGCAGAAACATACCCGGGCAAAAATAATTTTCTTATGGTTGCGGTGTCGCCTTGAGTATTTCCCTGGTCTATCCCGCCGGTTGTTCCACCATCTCCAAGGTAATGTTTCGTGCACGCGAGGATACTCGTAGGTTCTGACAAAGAGTCTCCCTGGAAACCGCGAACGGCTGATGACCCGAGAAGCTGTGCAAGTTCGGGAGTTTCTCCAAATCCCTCATAAGTGCGTCCCCATCTTTCGTCGCGGGGAACAGCGATGCAGGGACCGAACGTCCAATCGATGCCCGTCGCGGCGACTTCTTCCGCTGTGGCGCGCTCCTCTTCCTTGACCAATTCCGGGTCGCGCGTGCATCCCATGCCGATATTGTGGGGAAAAATAGTTGCCCCGTAAACGTTGTTGTCACCATGCACGGCGTCGATTCCGTAGATAATGGGAATCTTCAACCGACCTCTCAGCGCATAAGTTTGCAGGGTATCATACACGTTTGCCCAGTTCAACAGTCGATTTCCCGAAGCCGGATCGGAGCCGCCACCGCTCAGGACGGAGCCGATACAGTACGAATTAAGACTCGAAGGATTGTATTGAGCTATACTAAGATCGATCTGCATCATCTGGCCGATCTTCTCATCCATTGTCATCCTTCCCATCAGGTCCTCGACCCTTTGCATTACCGGCAGATTCGCATCCTGGTACGGCAGAGTCTGAGCGGCAAATTTTGTCGCAGAAGACAAAAGAAAATAGATAACAACCAGAGTTGTTGCTCTATTCATCATACAATTTTTCTGAACGTCTAATTATTTATTTTATAAGCCCGCTGAGCGTTGAGCCGATGTAGTATGGCCAGATTAATATCGCTAAAACTCCGTTCCAAAATGCAAGCTTCAAAAAACCAAGCGTGAACAGCCAACCGATAATCCAGATAATCCCGAAACCCGAATTGTTGATCTTAATTTTTTCCACGATTTATCCTCCGTTAATTGAATGCAACTGTGAACGCTACTAAGTTACCCTTCCGATTTGTGAAGTGCAACGGCACCTCTTATATTGAGGTTAACAAACCAACAAAAAATTCAGGAGAGGCTACAATGAACGCTAAGAAAGTTCTGTCGTTTGGAATTGTTATCCTGATTGCATCCTTCATCTTTTCCAGTGCATCCCGTGCCAGCCAGGATGTTAAATCAAAAGTTTCTGCGGTAACGGTTTACGCAGACCGGGCACTGATCATCAGAACTGCAGAGGTGAATCTTTCGCCGGGTATGAATACGGTGGAATTCGCGGGATTGCCGGTCATATTAGCTGACCAATCACTTCGCGTTTCAGGTGAATCCGAGTCCAACGTGAAGGTACTTGACGTTCAGATTAAAATGGTTTTCAAAGACACAATTTCAAATGAACATGTGCGTGAGTTATATGATCAGCTATCGTCATTACAGAATGAGGAACAGATCCTGGAGAAGAGAATGGATGTTTTGGATGCGGAAATGTCCTTCTTAGACTCGCTTCGCATCTATTATGCCAGGAGTGCACAAGTCGGGGCGGTAAAATCTTCGTATGAAGATTGGGCAAAGATGGTGAGCTTTCTTGAAAAAAATATGGACGCCATAAATGAAAAAATTATCAACACAGGTGCAAGGCTCCGAGAAGTCAAAGATCAGATCTTGACCATACAAACTGAAGCTCAACAAATGCAAAACTTTCCAAAAAAAACGGAGAAACGCGTCGTTGTGACGCTATCATCGAACAAATCCGACAGCGCTAACCTGCAGGTTTCCTATGTAATTGGTGCTGCAAGCTGGGCGCCGTTATATGACTTACACGCCACCTCCGGCGACAAAGTCATGGAGCTAACTTATTCCGGCGTCGTCCGACAAGCAACTGGTGAGGATTGGAAAAATGTCATGGTCACGTTATCAACTGCTCAGCCGGTGGCTAATGGAGCACCTCCAGTTTTAGTACCATGGCAAGCCGGCCAACATCAGATGATTTCCCAGATCCCGACTATCAATTTGCAGAAGGACGTTGGAGAAAATAATCAACAGTCTATGGCGTCTTTGTCTCTCGGGATAGTTCAGGAACCCGGGCCGGGAAACACCATAAGAGGTCGAATCATCGATAGAGTAACCGACGAAGCGTTGCCGGGAGCAAATGTTGTTGTTGTGGGCACAAATTACGGAGCAGCGACCAATCTTGATGGATATTATTCGATTGCTAATGTTCCTAACGGTAACTATCAATTGAGGGTTTTGTTGGTCGGCTACCAAGCTATGACATCAGCGACATTCGGAGTCAATTCGTCGTCAACAAGGAGAGGCGATTTCTTGCTGGGACCCCTTTCAATTCAAGGGAAAGAAGTGGTCGTAACCGCTGAGAGACAATCACAGAGGACGAATATATTCCAGCAACTAGCATCAAACGGTACTGTGTCCTCACCTTCATCCAATGCCGTCACTTATTATGCCGCCGAGGTTCACGAGCGTACCGCGTCCTCTACATTTGTCATTCCCGCCCCGACAGACATTCCGAGCGATAATAATCCACACAAGGTGACTATCGCTATCGCGGACCTCCCTGTTGACCTTTCTTACATGTGTGTTCCACTTGCATCTCCCGGGGCTTATCTAACTGGAAGGACAAAAGACTCAACTGACTATCCCTTTATTTCTGGCCCCGCAAATGTCTTCCTCGACAACTCGTTTGTTGCAACCACTTCGATAGGCACCGTCTTTCCTGGAGAAGAATTTCAAACTTATCTCGGAACTGATGAGGCGATAAAAGTAGGTAGAAAATTACTGAAAGAGTTCACAGAATCAACGGGACTACTTTCAAAGAAGACTAAGACAACTTACGATTATTTAATCACTGTCGAGAACGATAAGAAGGTGCCGGTGGATATCGACGTGAAGGACCAGATTCCCGTGTCCAGCGACGAAAAAATTGTGGTTGAATTGTTAGCTCCGGCACCAACCGAAGCGAAACCGGACGAACAGGGAATTATCGACTGGCATTTGAAACTGAGCCCGCAAGAGAAGAAAGAACTTCACTTGAAATTCAGCATCGAATATCCCGGCGATGCAATTGTGAGGTAATTCTATCCCAATGAAACCTTGCGACGGCAGCAATGGTTTTGAAGCTTCGACCTCTGCCCCGAAGAAATCTATTCGGGACAGAGCTGAATTCTCTACTGCTGTACCAGCTCCACTCTTCGATTCTTTGCCTTTCCCTCATCGGTTGCATTCGAAGCCACCGGGCAATATGGCCCTACTCCAGAAGATTTCAGCCGCGACCCATCTATTCCACGACCGATGAGCGCCTTCACCACGGCATCCGCACGGTTTGCGGACAGCTTCAGGTTCGATTCCAGTGTTCCCACGTTATCCGTATGTCCAACCACATACAGCGCAAGGCTGGGGTTCTGTTTAAGAAGTTTCGTAATTTCGTCGAGCGCCGGACCGGACTCCGGCTTAACATCAAATTTACCGGTATCAAAATAAATCCCGTACACCGCGGCTTTACCCGTGGAGGCTATGCTTTCGCTGAGTGCCGCAGCGTCCGCAGTCACTTCCTGTTCCATCTCCTTTGATTCAACAATGATCAGCTGGTAGTTTATGCCATCATTAAAAGCCTGGACCGACACGTATGTCACAGTGCCGTCCTTCTCAATCTTAGCATTGAGTACCCTTTCATCGTGATACAATATCTTTCCGCCTAATTTCTTCACTGCATTTTCATAATTCCGCTCGATTTGAACCATGCTGACCTGCCTGGCTCCCGTTTTGATATGGTAACTTAGATTGGTGAGCTTCCCTTCCCAGCGACCGGCATCGCCTTCAATGTAATCGGATTGGTAGCTGTCAAAGTCTTTCTGAGAGTAGTCCGACATATAGAACCCCGGCATTCTTGAGAGAAGCGGGTGATCCTGACCGCCTTCGACATCCTTCTCCTCTTGCGCCCAGGTGAATGAAACAGTCACTAAGACTATGAAAAGTGCCGACAAAACATTACGCATAATAAGTCCTCCTATGTTTGATATAATCTTCAATTCGTTGTGTCCATCCTGTATGCCAGCTTATCATCTGTACAAATCTCCGTTGAGATATTTTAATCCTGAATCGCAGATGATCGTAACGATCCTTTTCCCTGGCCCGATGATTCTTCCTCTTTGAATTGCAGCCCAAACATTCGCTCCGGATGTTCTTCCTCCAAATATTCCTTCGGTACGCGCGAGTTTTCTCGCGGTGTCGTAGGCATCTTCATCCGACACGGCCATTATCTCGTCAGCCAGGTCCATCCTGCATATAGATGGCACGAATCCGGCTCCGATACCTTCGAGCTTATGAGTCCCCGACGTGTCGCCTCCGGAAAGAGAGCGAACATTCAACGGCTCGATCGGGATGCATCGAATATTCGGCACCTCATTTTTGAACACCTCCGAGTTTCCGGAAAAACACCCGCCGGTGCCGACTCCCATTATGAATTCATCAATGTCATTTCCAAGAACATCTAAGATCTCTCGTGCCATGTTATGATAGGCGTTGCGGTTGTCGACATTGTTGAACTGGTCGGTCCAAAAAGTGTTGGAGTTTCTGCTTAACTCTCTCGCTCTCTCGACGAGAGAGTCAATAAGTTTTGCCGTTATCAAGCCGTTTTCACTCGGAATTATCTCCAGTTCGGCTCCGAATGCCCGCATCGTCTGAAGTTTTTCTTCCGCGAAGGCGTCCGACGAGACGAAGTATGCTTTGTAGCCCTTGTTCGCACAGACCATTGCCAAAGAACTTCCTGTACTTCCGCCGGTATATTCAACGACTGTTCCCCCGGATTTGAGATCACCTCTTCGTTCAGCTCCTTCGATCATCGAGAGCGCCATCCTGTCTTTCATACTTCCGGTGGGATTTGCTCCCTCATACTTCACATATACATCGGCACAATTCAGTCCGGGGAGTCGCTCCAATTTTATTAACGGCGTCTTTCCTATTGCTCTCATTTCTTATCTCTCAATATTCGGACGGCTTGAGCGCATCATGCCAACGCAAACTCGACGGCGGCCATCGCATGAATCTCTGTCGTATCGAACACAGGAATCCTGCAATCGGACTGTTTGATGAGAAGCGGAATCTCCGTGCAGCCAAGTATGATTCCTCCTGCGCCCTTCTGCACAAGCTCGTCAATTATCTCAAGGTACTTTTTCTTCGTCTCGTCCTTCAATACAGCTTTCCCCAACTCTGCCATTATGGTTCTGTGAATGTATTCGCGTTCATTTTCTTCCGGAACGAGCGCCGTGATGCCGAACTTAGCAAGCCTATCTTTATAGAACGGATGCTCCATGGTGAGCTTCGTGCCCAGAAGCCCGACGGTTTGTATATTCTGCTTCGCCACCGCTTTTGCCGTCACTTCAGCTATATGAAGGAGCGGGATTCGAATATTTTTTTGTATCAGGTCTGCGGCAACATGAGAAGTGTTCGCGCAAAGGAGGAGGCACTCTGCGCCGGCATTTTCCAGCAACTTGGCGACTGATATCAGAAATTTTGGAAAATCTCCCATCTCAGAAGGATTGCTCGGCGGTTTGAACTCACCCTGGTTCACAGAATAGAGAAGTAACTTCGCAGAATTAAGTCCGCCCAGCCGCTCATTGATTTGCTGATTTATGATCTTGTAGTATTCGACCGTCGAGACCCAGCTCGTGCCGCCAATTAATCCTAATGTTTTCACTTTATCCTCACGTCAGATTTGAATATCGAATTGCCTGATCACTTTCCGTTCAGGAATTTACGTCGAGTCCTTCAGCAACAACATCAAGTTATTCCACGGACTCATGAGATACAACTTTGCCAATTCCATGACGTCTCACCTTGAAACTCACACCTGAGGCTGATAGTTTGATGCAACGGTTTTGGTAACATAAATGTCGTGATACCGTAGAATTCACTGTCGTTTTTAACTCAGAGCTGTCGACGCTGGTATAATCTGAAAATTCGATTGAGTTTGAAGTCAGGTAATTGAAACTCATAAAATTCTTCCGACTCGTTTTGTGTGTATGCCAGCCTCCCTTCGCATAAAAGCTGAAGATTGAAATCAGTGGAACACTAAACGATATTTCCAAAAATCTATTTACTGTGCCTTGTATCAACAGACTGAATCACACTTGACAATAATGGCTCTAAATATTACATTATGACTTGCAAGTCATTTTTTGACTCAGGAGTCTGTTTTGCAGAATAATCATCAAAAGATTTCCAAAAAGGATCGTAACGTCCCCTCGCGAAAAGAGCGCGAGAAGCAAACGCGTCAGCACGAGATCTTGAGTTCCGCCAAAAAACTCTTTCTCGAAAAAGGGTACCACCGCACGACGCTCGAGGAAATAGCACAACATGCGGAATTCGGCAAAGGAACTATTTATAATTACTTCAGCAGCAAAGAAGAGCTTTTTTTTGGCATACTCAATTCTCTGGCCGAGGAAGCTCATAAGATCGCCGAATCATCGATCAACATTTCGGGAAATGTTCACGACAAATTCACTTCCTATGCAATGGGACTTATCTCTTATGCAGAAGTAAACTCCGACATCTTTCAGTTGATCATTCAAGAAATGCACAATCTGAATTCCTCCGAAAATGATGCAAAACTAAGAGGCCTCAGAAAGCGTTACACAAACGTCATACGCCTCCTCGCAGAACTGATCACAGATGAGATTAAAAAGAAAAACGTCAGAAAATTGGATCCGCTTAAATTAGCAAAGCTCTTTGACAGCATGGTCCAATTCTTCTGCGTCAACCATTTCGGGCCGCATAAGATCGATAAGGTGGATAACATCGACGATGAAGTCGCTCTGATGGTTTCCGTTTTTTTCAATGGAATTTCAGAACCGAAGGCGAAAGGGTAGTTTGATGGAAATAAAGAACATGAGACGAATAATATTCGGGGCACTGGCTCAAGTATGGATTGCAATAGGTCTTTGCTCCATCGCTTATGCACAAGCACAGGAAAAATTTGTTCTCACGCTCGACAAGGCCATCTCCATCGCGCTCGAACAAAACAGGGATATTTTGATCGCCGATCAGGATCGTGAAAGGGCCGGCGCCCAGATAGCCGAGGCGAGATCGGGTGCGTTTCCTCAGGTTTCTCTTTCAGCACAGTACATCCGAAACATAAAAATACCGGTATTGTTCCTGCCACCTGGACCGCTCTTTGGAAATACTACTGAGCTAGCGTTCCCTGTCGGATCAAACAATTCTTATCAAGGAGGCTTGACGCTGACTCAGGCGATCTACAGTCATCAGATAAACGTAGCGCTTGATATCGCAAACACTTACAAGGACCTTTCCGATGCCGGTTACGAATCTACAAGACAGAGTGTGATCCTCCAGGTGAAGAAAGCATTCTATGGCGTCCTGCTGATGCAGAAGCTGGTCGATGCAAATCGCCAGGGACTCGACATGGTGAAGGCAAATTATGAAAACATCCAGTCGCTTTACAAACATGGTCAGGCCGCAGAGTTCGATTTGCTCAGAGCGGAAGTGCAGGTCGCGAACACCGAGCCGACCGTCATCTCGGTCGAGAACAATCTTGTCCTGGCCGCCAACGGTTTGAAGAGCCTTCTTTCGATCCCGCTCGACAGCGATGTGGTGATCAAAGGAGACTTTATGTTCACTGAAGTCCCGGAAACGGAACTCGATCAAGGCGCGCGCGATGCCATGACGCTGAATCCGTCGCTGCAGCAGCTCGCTTTTCAGGAGACAATGCTCGACCAGAATATCAGCGTGGAGCAATCCGGCTATTTTCCTTCGGTTTTTGCCTTCGGATCGTACCAATGGGAGACCCAGGATAATACTTTTCAATTCAACAATTATCTCTGGGCGAAAATAATGAACGTCGGGGTAACGCTGTCATGGAACATCTTCGACGGCATGAGGACCCCTGCACGCGTCGAACAAGCGAAAGTAGATTTGAGAAAAGTGCAGTTCACCAGGTTGAAAGCCGAGGAAGGCATCACCATCCAAATCCAGTCTGCGCGATTGAAAATGAACGAGGCGAAACAGCGCATCCAGGGACAGGAGAAGAATATCGAACAGGCAAAGAAGGCCGTGAGCATCGCCGAGACAAGATTTAAAAACGGGGTCGGAACGCAGCTGGAATTGCTCGACACGCAGGTTGCGATGACATTGGCACAAACAAACTATGCGCAAGCGATTTACGATTACCTGGTCGCCAAAGCAGAATGGGAATTTGCCATCGGACAAGGATCGAAATGAGAAACATCGGAAGGATATACAGGAGGTTTAACTTGACAAGAAGAGTTTATTCCGTAAGAATATTTTTTTTAAGCATGGCGCTTGCCGGATTAATCTTGAATGGCTGCGGGAAACCGCAGGGTGAACAGAGGTCGCAAAGCAACAGCTTCACTTCCACGACGCCCGTTGAAGTGGCAACCGTTCAGCGACAGACTCTGTCGGTGACGAAGCAATTTTCGGGGACTTTGGAAGGCGAAGAGCAAGCCAACATCGTCGCTAAGATTTCCGAAAGGATCATTGCCATAAACGTTCACGTCAGCGACGCAGTGAGCTCCGGGCAGGTTCTTGTCGAGCTTGATAAGAGCGGAGCAACTTCTCAGTTCTATCAGGCGCAGGCCGGTTTCAACAACGCGCAGAAGACCTACGACCGCATGAAAGCGCTCTACCAGGAGGGAGCGATTTCTCAGCAGTCTCTCGATGGTGCAGAGACTGCATACGAAGTTGCCAAGGCAAACTTCGACGCTGCGAAGAGTGCCGTCGAACTAACTACTCCGATACCCGGCGTCGTCACTGCGGTCAACGTGAATGTCGGCGATCTGACAGCGCCGGGCAGCGTGTTGATCACTGTTGCAAAGATCGGGCGAATGAAAGTCGACTTTGACGTAAACGAGGTTGACCTTGGAAATTTACCTGTCGGCCATAGAGTTGAGGTTTATTCGGAGGCGCGTCCTGGTGTAAAGATCAGCGGGGAGATCATACAGCTGTCGAAATCTGCGGACGTTCGCTCGCGCACTTTCCAGATGAAGGCGCTTTTCATTAATACTTCGGATAATTGGTTCAGGCCTGGAATGTTTTGCAGGGTAAATGTTCCGATCAGCTCCAACTCGAGAAGCATAGTTGTCCCCGTCACTGCAATCGTAAGCGACGGCATTACGAACCGGGTTTTCCTCGTGCGGGATGGACGTTCTTTTCAGCAAAATGTCCAGCTCGGTGTTACCGATGGAAAGAACACCGAAATTCTGGCAGGGCTCTCTGAGGGTGATGTGGTCGTTACGACCGGCGCCACAAATGCCCGCGACAGCGGTTACGTAAGCATAGCAAACAAGTAAGGTTGATCGCAATCGGGACAGGAAAATTACGATTCCCATTTTGATCCTGGAGATTTCTGCGGTTAAAAACAAATAGGTAATTATGAAACTTGCCGATACATCTATAGAACGACCCGTATTTGCCACGATGATGATACTCGCCCTCATCGTGCTTGGATTGTTTTCATTCATCAAACTGAACATAGACCAGTTCCCCGACATCGATTTCCCTTATGTGACAGTGACGAGCGTTCTTCCCGGAGCGGGCCCGGAGCAGATGGAATCGGATGTAACAAAGAAAATAGAAGACGCCGTCAACACAATAGGCGGCATTGACCACATCACCTCTATCTCGCGCGAAGGCGTCTCCTTTGTCATCGTACAATTCAAGCTAGAAGTCGAAGGGAAACAGGCGGCACAGGATGTTCGGGAAAAAATTGCGGCGATCCGCGCAGACCTGCCGACCGATCTCGAAGACCCGGTCATTCAGCGCATCGATCCAGCAAGCACACCGATGTTCACTCTGACGGTCTCGGGAGCCAGGTCACAAAAAGAAATTACGACTTTCACGAAGAACATCATCAAAAAGCGTCTTGAGAATGTTCCGGGAGTAGGACGCGTTGACCTTGTCGGAGGAGCCGAAAGAGAAATTCAAACCGAGGCCGATGCGTCGAAGCTTCGTGCCTATAATCTGTCGATCCAGGATGTCATCCAGGCAGTCGCCTCGTCCAACATGGAAGTACCTGCCGGTAATTTGACACAGGGACCGCGCCAGCTTCTTCTCAGAACAATGGGCAAGTACACAAGTGTCGACGACTTCAACAAGGTCATCGTTTCCACACCAAATGGAAAAGCCGTGCACCTGTCGGATGTGGCTGAGGTCATTGACGGCGTAAAAGAGCAAACCAGCTTGACGCGGGTGAATGGAAAGATAGCAGTTGGTTTAAGCATCATAAGACAATCCGGAAGCAACACCGTCCGCGTGGCGGAAGCCATACAGAAGCAACTTGCCAGCCTGCAAAAGGAGATCCCGCCCGACATACAAATCACCGTGGCGCGCGACAACAGTACGTTCATCGTCGAGGAAGTAAACGATGTGTTGTTCGATATTCTTTACGGTGGCCTGCTTGCGGTTATTGTCGTGTACCTCTTCCTGGCAAATTTCCGTTCGACAATCATAAGCGCCATCGCACTTCCGACCTCCATCATCGCGAGTTTCATCATCATGTATGCGCTCAACTTTACGCTGAACATGGTTTCGCTGCTCGCCCTCTCGCTTGCGGTGGGGCTTCTCATAGACGACGCAATAGTCGTCATCGAGAATATATTCCGCCACATGCAGCACGGTGAAACTCCTATTGAGGCTGCAAAAGCCGCGACGTCCGAAATCGGACTCGCAGTCATGGCCACGACATTCACGATCGTGGCAGTGTTCATCCCGATCGCGTTCACACCGGGACTGGTCGGACGTTTCTTCTATCAATTTGGAATCACCGTTTCCGTTGCGGTCCTGGTCTCGCTGTTCGTTGCGTTCACGCTGACACCGATGCTTTCTTCACGATGGCTCAGCGAAGCGGATGAGAGACTGACAAAAGAAGGTTCGATAATTCGAAAAGGCCTCTTCTACTTCAACCACTTTTTCCAGATTCTCAGTGAAAAATACAGGAAGGCAATTAGATGGTGCCTCAGCCATCGTAAGACGGTGGTGTGCGGTTCATTGGCGGTTTTCATTTTGAGTTTCTTTGTCATGGGTTTCCTCGGCACGTCATTCTTTCCGGAAACTGATGAGAGTGAATTCAACATCACTATTCACTCAGCTCCCGGCAGTTCTCTCCAGCAGACAAGCGACATATGTGAAAAGGTTGAAGGCGTTCTGCGGCAGCAGCCCGAAGTAATAAACATGCTTACGACGATCGGTGCCGGCAACGACCCGGTAACCAGCGGAAACATTCTCGTGAAGCTGGTCAAGAAGAATCAACGCAGGCGAGGAATTGCCAGGATAATGAATGATCTTAGGAGCGAACTGAGCACAATCCCAGGCGCAAACCTATCACTCGGTGCTCAAAGTGGTCCCGGCGGAAACCAGAAGCCCGTCATCATGAGCGTCCGCGGAGATGATATGACAACATTGAATGCCGTGGCTAACCGCGTAGAGAACATCGTCAGGTCGACCCACGGAGCTGTCGACATAGAAAACAGCCTAGAGACAACCAAGCCTGAAATTCGAATCCGCATCGACCGCGAAAAGGCATCCGACCTCGGCGTTAATGTGGCACAAATCGCAACGACGGCACGGGCACTCGTCGATGGATACGTGGCGACGAAGTATCAGGAGGGTGATGAGCAATTCGATGTACGTGTTCAGCTTCGAAAGGAAGACCGGACTTCCTTTGAAAATGTCAACAACCTGACAGTAAAGAGCAACAAGAATATGGGAAATGGAGAGAACTTGCTCGTTCCCGTGAGTTATGTTGCAGACATACGGCAAAGTTCCGGTCCATCACAAATCAACCGATTCGACCGCCAGCGCGAAATTCGTATCGACGCAAATATGTCAGGTCGTTTGCTTGGAGAAGTTCTTGGAGACATTCAGAAACGAACCAGCCGTCTCGACATGCCTCCCGGATATAACGTCGGAGTCGTCGGGCAGGGACAAATGCAAGCTGAATCTTTCGCGAACATCTTCCTTGTGCTCGCTCTTTCAATCGTGTTCGTCTACATCGTTCTTGCAGCGCAGTTTGAAAGCTTCATTTATCCCTTCGCGATCATGCTCGCACTTCCGATGTCACTCATCGGCGCAACTCTTGGACTTCTCGTCTTCGGAAGCTCGGTATCGATGATGTCGCTTATCGGTGTCATCATGCTGATGGGACTGGTAACAAAGAATGGAATCCTGCTTGTCGATTACACCAACGTTCTGCGCGATCGCGGACAGGAAAGAACCGAGGCACTGGTCAACGCAGGCGCGACAAGGCTTCGGCCGATTCTCATGACAACATTTGCCATGATCTTCGGAATGGTACCTGTAGCGTTTGCCGTTAGTGAAGGAAGCGAGTTCCGGGCGCCGATGGGACAGGCAGTCATCGGCGGATTAATCACATCGACGTTGCTGACGCTGTTCGTTGTACCAGTTGTTTATTCAATCCTCGACGACGTTGGAAAGAAGAAATTGTTTGGATTCGTGGGCAGGTTTCGCAAAAAGAATTAATGAAAACAAAATTAAGTCTGTGCCTTTGCACTCACGGCGATCATATCTCTTAGCAACGGAGGTACCATGAAAATTGCATTTTTAGTCTGCAATGAAGTTGTTTCACCACGAGTAATGAAATTGCTCGAAACCGCGGGAATCGATTACTACACGCGCTGGGAACATGTAAAAGGGAAGGGTCATGGCACAGATCCGCACCTCGATACACGCAGTTATCCCGGGACAAACGCAGTGTTCATGATTGCTTTTGAAGAGGAAGCCTCGCTCGAAAAGCTCGTTCACGAAATCAATGGAGCAAACAAAGAAATACCACGACCGGACGATCACATAAGATTGTTCCAGGTGCCGTTGGAAAGAATCGTATAGCTGCCTACCACCCCATTCTTTTCTTCAGAGAAGTTATATGTGCCACATGGTGTTTGCCGTGCCATGCGTACATCTGAAGTGTCTTGTCAAGAATGCTCACTCCGCTTTCAGGATGGACAAATTTTCGATTGAAGTCTTCCGGTTTCATGGAGCGGAGAAGCAGTACCCATCTTTGATGCAGGCTCTCTAAAAGGTTAAGAGACATCTCAATATCAGCCGTCCTTGCGTCCGGCAGTTCGGCCCATAATTGCTGTTCGTACGGTTTTATCATAGGCTCGTTTTCAGTCAATGCAAGCCTGAACCTGATATACGCGTTCATGTGGCTGTCCGGAACATGATGAACCACCTGCCTAACAGTCCATCCTCCCGGACGATACGGTGTATCGAGCTGCATCTTTGTAAGTCCGCTCACCGCCGCTCGAAGAGCCGCCGGGACCGCGGCGATATCGTCGACAAGCTGACGTCGTTTCACTTCGGTTAATTCCTGCTCTGGTATGAACTTGCCTATCGGATAACTTAGGTCTTCCATTTAACCTTCCTTTTTGATTTGATATCTATTCTTTTACTACTGCATCGACTTCCACAGTTCCGTTTTGTTTGAAAAAAAGTTTAAATCTCAATTTCATTCCGATTTTCAGATTTTCCTTTACGCTCATAAGCATAATGTGGTATCCACCGGGTTCAAACTCGATGCTGGAGTCTGCCGGCACGACGACAAATTCTACCCGCCTCATTCCTACCAACCCGTTTTCCCTGTATGACTCATGAAGTTGTGCCATCTCCGCGAAGTCTGCTTTGACGTCGTACAACGTATCCGGAATATCCGATGAGTTTGAAATTCTGAAATATCCCGCACTTGTCATTCCTTTGGCGACCGGCCGGACGTAGGCGTCTTCAACTTTGACAGCGGAGGCGGGATGCTGAAAGCCGGAGGCCGCGAGCCACAGCAACCCGAAAATCAACAAGGGAATTGTTCTTCGTGTTCTCTGTATCCTGCTTCGTGTATCCATTTTCTACTCCAGTGATTTTATGTCCTTTACAATTTGTCCGAAGTCAAGCTGACTTCCGCCGTATGTTCCGCGTACTCTTCCCTCCTGATCAATTAATACGCACTTGTCCGTGTGCGTGATGTAGTAAACGAGTCCCACACCTCCTGTATATGATGAGTCACCGGGGAAATACCTGATGTCCATCGAGTATAAAACCGAATCCGTGTTTGCTTTGGGCCCGCTCAAGAAATCCCAGTCCTTGGGATTTATTCCGCGAATTTTCGCGTATTCTTTTAGAACTTGCGGTGTATCTCTATTTGGATCAAATGTCAACGTAACAAACCGAACGTTCCTTAGTCCGGCTGCCGAGAGTGTATCCTGAAGATGCTGCATGTTGTTTGTGGTTAACGGACAGATGTCGGGGCAGTGTGTGTAGATAAAGGACATAACTACAATTCTTCCACTGTACTTCGACGGGAAAGAAACATGTACGCTGTCTTGATTCAGAAACGAGCAGCTCATTCCGCTGAGATCATAAATTACTGGAAGTCTGCTGCAGCCGAAAAAGAAGCAGCCAACGAGAAGCAAGATGGAAAAGGACAAACGGTAAAATGAAGAAAAAAGATTTCGCTTCACTTCTTGACATCTTCTCCTTTCAACCTGAAATATGATTGTATGCTCTCTGCTGCTTTCATGCCGACAACTTTTGCAATATCTTCGAGGGAGGCGTCCTGAACTCCTTTCACGGAGCCGAATTGACGCAGCAATTTCGTCGCTCTCGTCTCTCCGATTCCTTCGATACCGGTAAGTTGAGTCGAGATAACCCTCTTTTCACGCAGCGACCTGTGAAAAGTTATGGCGAACCTGTGCGCTTCATCGCGGATATGCTGAAGGAGTTTCAGTGCAGAAGATGTCCGTGGAAGCAAGATGGATTCGCTCTCGCCGGGGACGAACACCTCTTCAAGTCGCTTTGCGAGGCCGATTATCGGCTGATTCTCAAGACCGATCTGCCGCAAGATTTCAACCGCCGATGAGAGTTGTCCTTTTCCTCCGTCGACGACGACGAGATCGGGAGACTGTCCGCCTTCGTTCATGACGCGCGTGTATCTTCTTTCAATTACCTCTTCCATACTCGCAAAATCGTCGGGACCGACTACGGTTCTGATCTTAAATTTTCTGTAATCACTCTTTCGCGGTTTCCCATCGACGAATACTACCATGGATGCCACCGGGTCGCTTCCTTGTATATTCGAGTTGTCGAAACATTCGATCCGTCTCGGCGGTGCCGGAAGATGCAGGTCTCTCTGCAGAGCCTGAAGGGTGTGCGGGACAGTCTCCTTCCCTTTTTCTTTCTGGATTTTCAATTCGTCAAGCATGAACTTCGCATTTGCACGACACATCTTGATGAGTTTCAAATCCTCGCCGTCCGCCGGAACCACAATCTTTACGTCACTGCCGCGCTTCGATCTGGCGATGTCTTCGATGAACTCCACTTCGACCGGCTCGGCTGAGAGGTAAATCTCAGGCGGGATATAATCGGCGTTGACATAATATCTCTCGATCAAAGTCTGTATCATTTCCGATTCGGAGCGCTCGGCAACATTTGAAAGATAGAAGTGCTGTTTTCCGATAAGCTTTCCATCACGCACTTTGAAGATCACACCGCATCCATCGTCCCCTTCACTCACCGCAGCAATAATGTCTCGCTCGATCAGCTCAAGCGAAACGATTTTCTGCTTTTCCGAATAGACTTTTATTGCGTCGATTTTCTTCTTTGCCAGCCCGGCTTTCTCAAATTCAAGTCTTTCGGAATGTATCGACATCTCATCGGTGAGCTGGCGGACGAGGTCACGCGTCTTCCCTCGAAGGAGTTTCTCCACCTGAGAAATCATCCCGTTGTATTCTTGCAGCGACACCAGTCCCTCGCAAGGACCGCCGCACTTGCCTATATGATAGTCGAGGCATATTTTCCACTTTTTGTTCGAGATGTTCTCGACGGTGAGAGGAAGCCTGCAGCTTCTGATCTGAAAAATGTCGCGGACGGATTTCAGCGCATAGCGCATCGTCTTAACGTCGGTGTATGGTCCGTAATAACGTGATCCATCCTGCTTGATTTTTCTGGTGACGTAAACTCTCGGGAACGGTTCGTTCGTCACGATGATGTACGGATAGCTCTTGTCATCTCTGAGGTCGATGTTGTAGCGAGGCTTGATCTTTTTTATGAGTGTATTCTCAAGTATCAGAGCCTCCATTTCTGTGTCTGTCACGATCACTTCGAGGTCGGCAATTTTCGAAACCATCACCTTCGTCTTCGGGTCGTGATCATGGCCCTTCTGGAAATAAGAACGAACGCGGTTCCTCAGGATCTTCGCTTTCCCGACGTATATGATTTTACCTTCGGCGTTCTTGAACTGGTACACGCCTGGAAACCTCGGCAGATTGTTGAGCTTTTCCTTCAACTGGAATCCGACATCCTGGATTTCTATATCATTATAAATGGCCATTAGCTGCTAACGATCGAGCACCGGGGAAAACATTTTTTAATTCTTTCCGCGCAACTCTTAAACATTACCTTTCCTGTCCGTCGACCTATTTCTTCTTCTCGCTCAATTCCACGAGGACTCCGCCTGTCGTCCTCGGATGTATAAACGCAATCAGATGTCCATCCGCTCCCAAACGAGGCTGTTCGTCGATGAGTTGAAATCCTGCCGCCTTCAGACGAGAGAGCTCCGACCTGATATCCTTGACCTCAAAGCAGATGTGGTGAATTCCCTCCCCGCGCTTTTGTATAAATTTGGAGATCGTGGATGATGGATCGGTAGGACCGGCGAGCTCGATCTTTGATTCGCCTATCGGAATCATTCCCACGCGCACTTTTTGGTCGGGTACCTCCTCGATCAATTGAACTTCGTTCCCCACAAGGGTTTCGAACGCTTTTTTTGCCACTTCCAAATTTTCAACGGCAATGGCAATGTGGCTGATTTTAAGAAAACTCATGATTACCTCCAGAAAAGTTTTTTCATTGAATATGCCGGAGCGTTCCGAACCGGCTCGCGACAGTGTAAGAAAGATATTTTTTCGTGAAAAAGTTCCGATATAAAAAGTAATATTCGGAGGCCTCGCTATCAAGAAGGATCAAATATGCCGGTGAACGTTTTTGACTGGTTTCTCGTACCCTACCTGTCGCAGGACCAAAAGGCCGGACTCGTCGCCTCCGGCGATCCCGTACGATACGGGACAATTTTCCTGTCATTGGAAAAAATAAATACTGATAATATCCCCGGCTCCATTGCCGAGTGCGGAGTCTACAAAGGAGTCCTGAGTAAATTCCTCCACAAGGTATTTCCCGAGCGACAACTTTTTCTTTTCGACACTTTCCGGGGATTCGACACTCGCGATCCCAGCGCAGCGTCAGATGACAGATTTAAAGATACGTCTGTTGAGAGCGTTTTGGATTACATTGGGGACACCACCAATATCGTGGTTCGAAAAGGCTATTTCCCTGAAACTGCAACCGGATTGGAAAACGAAAAATTTTCATTCGTGATGGTTGACTTCGACAAATATGAGCCGACCCTTGCTGCATTAGATTTCTTTTATCCGCGCACCCACAAAGGCGGGTTCATCTTTGTTCACGATTACAATAGTCCGGAATCGGATTGGGGATGTTCAAAAGCTCTCAATCTGTTCTTGTCGGATAAGCCCGAAAAGCCTGTATCGATCCCCGACTCCTGGGGAACCGCCCTCTTCAGAAAAATCTGACGCCAATCTTATCTCCTTTTGCTTAGGCAGACGGTAGTAACAGTATCCACAGTTTCAAAATTTCTCGGTACCACTTTGCATAAGTGGAATCTTCACCTGTCATGGGCTTGTTGAAAAGAGAAAGAGGACAACAACAATGACCACCATAACCGAAATTGCTCCGGATGTTTTTCGTGTCTCGACGTTTCTGTCCGACGGAAACATACAGATGAATCAATTTCTTGTCAGAGACGAAGAACCGCTTCTATGGCACACGGGACAAAAATATTTATTCGCGGAAGTGCGGGAAGGCATAAGCAAGCTGATCGACCCGACGAAGCTTCGTTGGATCGGGTTCAGCCATTTCGAGCCTGACGAATGCGGCTCGCTGAACAATTGGTTTGAAATCGCTCCTTCGTCCAATGCATTCTGCAGTCTTGTCGGCGCAAATGTGAACATGAGAGACTTTGCATCTCACCCTGTGCGCGGCATGACACACAACGAAGCGCTGCCAACGGGAAAATACAAATTCCGTTTTCAATCTACTCCGCACCTCCCTCATGGCTGGGATGCCGGACTGCTGTTTGAAGAAACAAACAGGACGTTGTTTTGTTCCGACCTGTTCCACCAGTTCGGAAATCCTGCTGCTCTAACCGGATCCGACATTGTAGGAGAGGCAAAGAAGCATCTCCTCAATATTGAATCGGGACCATTCGCGAATTATATCCCTTATACGGTAAATACCGAACGACAATTAAATTCTCTTGCCGATCTAGAACCGGCGACACTCGCCATCATGCATGGGTCAAGTTTTGCGGGGAATTGCGAAGAGAGTCTGCACCAGTATTCAATGACGATTAAGGAAATACTGGGAAGAAAATAATTTTTAGAATCCGGGGGCGCTCAAATAAAGAGGTTTTCGGTATGCTGAATGTATTGGATAAACTCCGCTAAAAGAAGTAACTTTCATCGGATCACGATGGAGTGCTGAAACAACTCGCCTTATAAATCGTTGTCTTTCATAAACACAAACCATGACAAAATGACCGACAAAAACAAACGGACCGATAGGGATCACGTTCTCAGGAAGACGATCGTAAGCGATTTCACGGAAGGCAACATACTTGAATCCTTGCGCCGCGATTTCAAAGAACTCTACAGTTTCTATATCGACGGCGAGACTCAGGAGAGGCTCAAATCCGAAACGCGGTTCAAACGGTTTGTCCATGCATCGTGGTACCTGTTAAAAAATCTGATCCTCAAACTCACTCCCGCGAGAAGATTCCTCCTTCTGTTAAGTATCGCCTTCTTTTTGTTCAATGACGCGAGTATTTCAGATAAAAATTTTCACATCTCTATTCACAATAATATCATCAGTTACTTTCTTCTCCTTTTGGTCTTGATGCTTGAATTGAAAGACAAGCTTCTTGCCCACGATGAACTACGAATCGGCCGGACCGTCCAGAAGGCGCTGCTTCCCGAGGAGAACCCTACTCTCTCAGGATGGTCGATCTGGCTTTTCACGAGACCTGCTAACGATGTCGGCGGTGATCTCGTGGATTACGTAAATCTTGACGGCAATCGTCTCGGACTTGCACTCGGCGACGTAGCAGGAAAAGGACTGGGTGCCGCTCTCCTTATGTCAAAGCTTCAATCGACGCTGCGCGCGATTGCGCCAGACTATGAATCTCTGTCCGAACTCGGAGAAAGAATAAATACAATATTCTGCCGCGACAGCCTGCCGAACAAGTTTGCAACGCTGGTTTACATCGAGCTCGCAGAAAATTCCGGTAGCGTGCGCCTGCTGAATGCCGGCCACTTGCCGCCGCTCGTGCTGCGCGGGAGCAACCTGGAAGAACTCTCTCGCGGTGCACCCGCTCTCGGATTGCTCAAGACCTCAAAATTCGAAGAGCAGAAAATCGAAATGAACCCGGGCGATTTGCTGGTTGCTTACTCGGACGGTGTCACGGAAGCCCGCAATGAGAGGGATGAGTTCTTCGGAGATCAGCGATTGAGATCGATAATCGGTAAGTCTGCCGGAATTTCCCCTGACAGAGTCGGCGAGAGAATCCTGGAAAACGTGGAACGCTTTGTTGGAGAGGCGCCGCGCAGTGACGATCTATCGATGGTGATAATAAAAAGGTGGAGCTGAAAACAAAAACTGAAATTGCCTCCTCTAGCCTTACGCGGTCCTTAAGCTAGATCATCCCTATCTCGTTTTGTTGGATCCATCCTTCTTTGCCGTCCTGCAGTCTTATTTTGACCCAGCTTTCAACTCGATCCAATTCTCTCACTTTCAATCCTTCATGGATCACGAATGCGTCATTGCTCGTGGAATCCGGCGCCAGCTTCACCACGGTGGTCGGTTCAAGCACGACGGCATTCTTAACCGTGAGCGCTCTGTTCGCCGAGACAATCCAGAGTGCCGCAGTAATTATCAGAAACAACGCCGATATCAAACCGGAATAGACGGAATATTTCTGGAGGTTCAAACCCCTCGCAAAAAAATACAGACCGATGGAAACCAGAAGAAGGAGGTAAAAAAGATAAACCGCAAAAGTCCAGCCTGATTCCGGGAACAAGGCAAGAATACTTTCCCACCATTGAAACAAAAAGAACTTCGGCAATGTGTCGATCTTATCCACCGTTTTAGTATTTGCAATTGCAAGATTATGCAGTACATCGTCATCGCCGGGTGAAATCTCCAGGGCTTTCTCGTAAAACAAAATCGCGTAGCCTATTTTTCCCTCACGGTAATAAGAGTTGCCGAGGTTGTAATATAACGAAGTACCGACATAGCCCATGTTGATGACATTCTGATATGCTTCGACCGCTTGTTCATATTGCTTGTTCTGGTAGAACTGATTTCCCTGCTTCATCAAATCGTCCGCCTCCGAGGCAAAAACGAAATCAGAAATCAGGAAAAGAAGAAATGCGGTCGCCGAAAGAAATTTTATTTTATCAAACATGTTTCCTCACGGACATAAATTTTTCTATCCCGATTATGACCCGGGTCAATTCATTGTACATGTCGTTCATCGCGGCTTTGCCATCGCCTCCGGGAGCGAACCTGGCGAACTCACATTTTTCTATGCAGTCTTTCAGATTGACAATTAGCTGGGCGTCGATGTTTCTTCTCTGAAGCTCGCCGACCGCCCTCTCCAGCGAGATTTCAGATTTGGGAATATGGAGCTTGTCTTCGAGATAGCCGAAAAGAGCTTGCGAGATCTCGGCGTAGAATCCGGCTTGATTGTTGGATTCCATCAATACACTCGCAGTCTTGAAACGCTTGCGCGCAATCTTCTCCGCGCGGCGATAACGAACAAGCTGGACATTTCCCGAAAGTCTATCTTGCTTCCTCTTCCAGGTTACCAGTCCGCCAAGTACAAAAAGAGGTACAACCGTGGCAGTCCAAAAGCCGAATCCGAATAATTGAATTTCGCTCGCCTTTCTCAAATCATCGTCGGAAGTTTTAATATATCTGATGTCCTGACCTAAAAGTTTTATTTCCTCCTTTGTATATCCGGCTATTTCTGTGCTATTCGTACCGGATCCTTCCTCTACATTGATCGAGTAAGCCGGAGTTGAAAGAGTGACATAAGATCTTTTTGCCGGACTGAAATAAGAAAACTGAATCGGGGAGATCTTCTTCAAACCGGCAACCCGCGGAACTATCAGGTATTCAAAACTTTTCGAGCCGGAGACCGTTCCCGTTCTGTCAATTTGCTCGGACGTTTTGGGCTCATATTTATCAAATCCTGGAGGCAGCTCGACTTCGGGCATGTTTAAGAGCTGAATGTTTCCCTGTCCGCTTAAATTGATTTTCAGAGTGAGCGGTTCGTTCGTTTTCACATCTGTCGGATTGATCTGAGAAGAAAGCGAATAGTCGCCAACCGCTCCGTTAAATGACCTGGGGATGTTCTCCGATGGGAGAGCGATCACGTGCAGCTTCACCGTGTTGGACCTCGCGGTGTAATTAACCGTCTGGACGCTATTGAAAAAGGGGTCATTGAAAAACTGGTCGAAGATGTCTCCGCCGCCTCTTTGTTTCGATTGAACCTGAACCGGGACATCCAAAACAAGCGGCGTGACAGAAAGTTCGCCGAGCTGATTTGGAAACAGGGCAACTTTCTTCAGGAGACCGACTCTATACTGTTTCCCGTCGTACATTTGCGTTGCGAACGAAATCGTGTTTGGTACATTTATCTCTTCGACCCAGAATCCTTCGTAAGAGGGAAGTTTCGACACCTGCAACTGCGAGGCGATGCTTAATCGCGTAAACAACTTATATGTCACCGTCACTTGCTCACCCATGTAGACCTTTTGTTTATCTACGGTAGCGAGAATGAAAAGGTTGTCTCCAATATCTCTTGTCGCATTGTTTCCCGTTGAGCTTGCAGACTGCTTGGCTTGTCCCCTTATGACGGTAACTTCAAGCAGCTGGGTAGTGAAGGTCTTTCCACCGTAGTTTATCTCAGCGGGTCCGATCGTGAATTTGCCCGTGTTTCTTGCCCGCAGGTAGTATGAATATGTTGCGGAAGCCGAGACGGCGCCGTTTATGATCGACATGCTCGTCGATTGGTTCGGGCCGGAGAGAACCATGAAGCCGTTGAAGTCCGGAGGGTTGAAACTCTTAATTCCATTTACGTCCTTCCCGGAAAACGTAAACGATACCTGGAACTGGTTGTCCACACCGACGGTCGAGTTGTCGACCGATGCGGTAAAGGTCTGAGCTGATACCACAGACGATACAAAAGACAACGCCGCTAATATTTTTACTATTGACTTCATAATGCGTCAGGAGCTCAGAAGCAGGAGGCGAGAAAGCAAAACCGCTCGCTTCCGGCGTCCTGTTTTTCATTCACCAGTCTTTGTCCGTCTTGACCGGCTGTCCTTTCATTTTCCTTAGCTGTTTCTGGAGATTTTTCTCGTCATTGTTTAATGCATTGAAAATCGACTCTGCCTGATCTTTCGAGATCTTTGGCGGTGGCTGCTGCGCCTGCTGATTTTGTTGTTGATTTTTCCTGTCGTTCTTGTTCTGTTGATCCTGATTGTTCTTGTTCTGTTCTTTGTTCTGATCGTTTTTATTCTGATCCTGGTTATTCTTGTTGTTTTTGTTCTGTTGGTTTTGATTTTTCAGTAAATCGAGTGCATAGGAAAGATTGTATTTAGTAGGTTCATCGTTCGGATTCAGCTTTAGTGATTCAATGTAGGCACCGACGCTCTCCTTGATCTTTTGATCTTTCAGGAGCGCATTGCCCATATTGTGGTAGACTCTTGCCTTTAAATCGTTCGTGCCCGCTTTTGACAGCGCAGCGCCGTATGATTTCATCGCCTCGTCGTATTTTCCTTCCTTGTAGTATGAATCACCGAGGTCGAAGTTCGCCTGAAAATTCTCCGGAGATTTTTCCAAACCCTTTTTAAACTCAACTTCGGAATCGATGTATTTGCCGCCATGATACAGATCGACTCCCTTGTTCACTGAAGACCGCGTGCTCTGGGCAAACAAGTCTCCGTAAATAAGCATGATTGCCAGAACCAGAAAATATTTCATCGATTCATTCACTTTTTCATTACTCCAGCCCCAGTTTCTTACTCAAGACACCAAAAATACGAGATTTTCTTTCCACCATGAAAAACTCCATCAGTAATAAAATAAGCGCCGGCGATAAAAAATAATAAAACCTGTCCTCGTAGTCAGTAATTTTTTTCTCTCCGAACTCCGTCTTTTTTATCTTCGACAAATTTTGATAGATGAGATCGAGCTCATCTCTGTCATTGGCGCCCCTCAAATATTGTCCGCCGGTGCCGTCGGCAATATCTTTCAATGCAGCCTCGTCCAACTTCGTCAGAACTATATTTCCATTGATGTCCGCCTTGAAACCGGTTTGCTGGCCTTGACCGTTGTAAACCGGAATCGGGACGCCGTTAGGAGATCCAAGTCCTATCGTATAAATAGTAATATTTTCTCTCTTTGCCTCGTCGATGGCATCCTGAAGATTCCCTTCATGATCTTCGCCGTCCGTAAAGATGACAGCAACTCTTTCGGTTTTAGACGAATGGTCAAACGATTTAGTTGCCAAATTTATTGCGGCAGCGATTGCCGTTCCCTGATCGGGCACCGTGTTGACGTCGGCAGCGGAAAGAAACAAATTTGCCGCGGAATAGTCGGAGGTCAGCGGAAACTGAATGAACGGCTCCCCCGCAAAAACGATCAGACCGATCCTGTCACCTTCAAGCTTTTGTATGAGATTCGAAATCTCCAGCTTCGCTTTTTCCAATCTGCTCGGCTTGATGTCCTGCGCCTGCATGCTCAGCGAAACGTCGAGGAGAATATAAATGTCGATACCGGTCTCTTTAACATTTTCGATCTTGGTTCCGACTTGCGGGTCGGCAGCAGCGAGGATCAAGAACGCAATTGCGAGAATGATCAAGCCGAACCGGGTGATTTCTTTGACTTTGCTGAAGACCGGAAGAAGGATCGGCTGCAGTTTTTTGTCCGCGAATTTGTCCAGCAGCCTGTATTTGTTCCGCGTCAAGTACCAAAAGGCAAAAATAATAAGCGGCAGCGAGTATAGTCCGTATAAATATTCTGGGTTTGCGAATCGAAACATAGACTCAAGTCAAAAATAAAAAGCCAAACGTCGAAATGAAAAGGGCCCGCAAATGGTGTCGCTTTAGATTTTGAGTTTGACGTATCATGGAATTGTTTTCAGAACCGTATTCGACAGACCGAGTTCAAGCAAAAGTAAAATCAGTCCGGCATTCAGCCAGCCCGAAAAAAGTTCGGCGGCATTTCGGTAAGACGTGACTTCTATTCTCGACTTTTCAAGCTGGTCGATCTTTTCATAAATTTCCTCCAGTGCTCTGTTGTTCGATGCGACGAAAGCCTGCCCGCCGGTAATGTCCGCAATATTTTTCAAAAGATTCTCGTCAATCGGGAACGCGATCATTTGGTAGCGAACTCCATAGGGGGTCTGGATCGGATAGGGAGCCTCGGCACCGGTCCCGATGCAGACGGTGTAAACACGAATTCCATAAGTCTTCGCAATTTCGGCCGCGGTCAGCGGGTCTATTTCACCCGCATTGTTTGCGCCGTCCGTCAAGAGTATGATCACTTTGCTTTTTGCTTTACCGTCTTTCAACCTCCCCACAGCATCGGCCAATCCATTCCCGATTGCCGTGCCGTCCTGGATCATTCCCGGTTCAATTTTCTGAAGGAGATTTTCGAGTACCCGATGGTCGATCGTTATAGGACACTGGGTAAACGCGTCGCGAGAAAAGACGACCAAGCCGATCCTGTCGTTAGGCCGACCGTCGATAAATTTTTCAGCAACGGCTTTAGCGGCTTCGACACGGTTGGGTTTGAAATCCTCCGAGATCATGCTTCCCGAGATGTCAAGCGCAATGACGATATCGATTCCCTCGGTCATTACGTTCCGGCCTGATGAAAAACTTTGCGGCCTTGCAAGCGCAATAATCAAGAGCGCTACCGCCACCGACCTCAGGACTATCGGTGCGTGACGAAATTTTTCCTTCCACGAAGACGGAACTCGATTAAACACCCTCAATGAGGAATAAGTCACCGAGGGCTGTTTCGCGCTGCCGACTTTCCAATACCAAAGTATCATCGCGGGAATGATGGCGAGGAGAAGAAGAAGCCACGGATACGCAAACGTCACATCACCCAGCATCGGTCAAACGGATCCCTTCGGTTTCTTGCTTTGGGTCGACCGGACTATCTTGTCCGGCCTGCGCCACCGGAATGGTCTTGTTCACAATTTCATTTGCCTGCTTCATCATTTCTTCGTTTATAGAATTGAGCGGGGTGAACTTCGCAAATTTTACCAGATCCGCGTTGGAAAGGAAATCATAGGTCGTACTGAGTATGGGTCCCGTCTCCCGATTCCGGCCAAGTACTTCAATTGTCTCGGAAGTCGGAAGCTCCATCGCAGGCATGTTGAATCTCTCCTCAAAATATCTCCTTATGATCTCCGTGATTTCGGAATGATATTCCATGATCTTGCCCTTCTGCCAGAGCTGCCGTTTTTCTAACTCACGCAATGCATTCAGAGCAACGACATGGGACGGAAGCCTTTCGATTTCCTTCTCAAGCGGTGATTTCGTCTTCCGCATTCGATGCACGAGATATGAATACAGAAAGATTCCGACAAAGAACAGGGCAGCGAGAACCCAGAACAAGACCAGTTTCCAATTGAGGAGAATTTTTATCGGGGGGTTAACATCCTTTATCTCACCCTGAGGATTGACTTTCAGAGTCTGAATCGTGAAGCTGACGGGATTTGTGTAGGCAAAATGTGTCGTTGAATCACTGGAGGTTTGATACGGCACAGCAATCGATGGAATGAGCACTCCGGTTGAATCGTACCCGGAGAGAACGTATTTGAAAGCCACGTTTACTATTCCATTTTCTTCCTCTTCGTCCGGTTTTTCTTTTTCTATCAGCGTGACACTTTTCAAACTGTCGGGGACAAATGACGGCGGATAGATTTTGAAATCTTTGCCGCAACTAACGACAATCGTGTAATTGATGTAATCGCCGACAAGGTATTGTGTCTTGTCGGTCGAAGCTTTCGCAGTTATCTCCTGAGAAAGGGACGTACTTGCGCCGAATAGCGGCATGAAACAAGAAGCAAGAAGCAAGCGGAAAAGAACTTCCGATTTAACCTGGACCCGGGTGCCGTACATTTCGTTTCTGAATTTTGACCTCCGGCCTCTGCTTCCTACCATCTTCTCTCTCTCATTTTAAAAAATTGGACGAGAGGCTTTATGTAATTTTGTCCCGTTTCGATTTCGATGCTGTCGAGACGGCTCGATAGAAATAATGATTGCAGATTTTCTCTGTCCCTTTCTCTCATTTTCCTGAATAAAAATCTGGTTCGCCTGTCTCCGGTATCGACCCATCTTTCATTACCGGTCTCCGCGTCGGTGAATTTCACCAGTCCCATATCCGGAATCTCGTCTTCTCTCCTGTCGATCAAGACCATTCCGATGAGGTCGTGCTTCTTTCCTACGATCCTCAAAATCTTTTCGTAATCGGAATCCATGAAATCCGAAAGGAGAAACACGATACTTCGTCTCTTTATCGCGTTGTTCATGTACTCCAACGCAGCTTTGAGATTCGTCGATTTTCCTTCCGGTTCGAATGACAAGACTTCCCGGATAATCCTGAGGACGTGCTTATCGCCCTTCCTCGGAGGAACGAACTTTTCGATCTTGTCGGTGAATAAAATCAGTCCAACCTTGTCGTTATTCTTCAGTGCGGAGAATGCCAGGATCGCGCTGATCTCTGCCGCTATTTGCTGTTTCGTTTTGTCCACCGAGCCGAAGATCAGCGACCCGCTCAAGTCCACCATAAGAATAACAGTGAGCTCGCGCTCCTCTTCGAATATTTTTACAAATGGGCGGCCAAATCTTGCAGTGACATTCCAGTCAATGTTCCTGATATCGTCGCCGAACTGGTATTCCCTTACCTCCGAAAATTCCATTCCTCTCCCCTTGAAAACCGAATGGTATTCACCGGAGAAAACTTGATTGACCAGGCCCTTGGTTCGGATTTCTATTTGCCTGACTTGCTTTAAAAGCTCTTTGGTAAGCACTGAAGTTAATTCCAAATTCTAAATTTTGAATTCTCAAATTCAAAATTTAGAATCATCTTTACGGAACTTCCACTTTGTTCAAAATTTCTCTGATTACATCTTCAGCGGTCAACTCTTCCGCTTCGGCTTCGTAACTCACGGCGATGCGGTGGCGAAGAACATCGAAGCAAATCGCGCGCACGTCTTCAGGGATAACGTACCCTCTTCTTCTTATGAATGCCATCGCTTTCGCACCCAATGCCAAATTGATCGACGCTCTCGGCGATGCGCCGTAACTGACGAGGTCGGCCAGCTTGTCCAGGTGAAAATCTTTGGGGAAGCGCGTTGCCTGGACTATATCAAGAATGTACTTTTCCACCTTTTCGTCGATATAGACTTCGCGGACAAGTTCTCTCGCCTTGAGAATATCCTTCGGTGTGACAACCTGCTGCACCGCGCCGTTGACCATATTGACATTCTGCCGCATGATCTTCAGTTCTTCGTCTCGGGTGGGATAAGTTATTTTTACTTTCAACATGAATCTATCGACCTGAGCCTCCGGCAGCGGATATGTTCCTTCCTGCTCGATAGGATTCTGGGTCGCCAACACGAGAAAGGGTTCATCGAGCTTAAACGTTTGCTCCCCGATGGTAACCTGCCTCTCCTGCATCGCCTCCAGAAGTGCGCTTTGCACTTTTGCGGGGGCCCGATTTATTTCATCAGCGAGAATGAAGTTGGAGAAAATCGGTCCCTTGCGAATCAGAAAATTCCCGTCCTTCTGATTATAAATCTGAGTGCCGATGAGATCTGCGGGGAGTAAATCCGGTGTGAATTGTATTCGCTGAAACTTCGCCTTCGTCGCCGCTGAAAGAGTCTTTATCGCCAGGGTCTTAGCCAGCCCGGGAACGCCTTCCAACAAAACGTGACCGTTGCTCAAAAGGCCGATGACCAATCTTTCCGCCATCGCTTTTTGTCCGACTATGATTTTGCCGATTTCGTTCATCAACAAATCTACGAAAGCGCTTTCTAGTTTGATTTTCTCGTTAAGAGCAGTAATGTCCAATTTAAAGCCTCATTAGTGGTTATTGATTCAGATTCAAAAGCGGGGTCGAAAGTTTAATTCAATGTATTGCTCGGTCAATCGAAAACGTTCGAATCTACTCTCTTTGTGTCATCTCATACTACCAACAAGATATAAAACCTGAATGAATTTGTCATGGACAATTTCCATCCCGTGATCCTGCTGTGATTTTACTAACGTTGTCCAGTCCACGTTTATGGAACAAATATGATTTTCCCCCGGTGAAACCGCAATTAAATAAAAATGAAAAAAAATTCATTAGACCCGTGTGCAATTCCCACGGAGCGGTTAATGGATTCAATGAGACGAGGCGGGAACTTGACTCTTGGCCGCTGATGTTATATCTTTCGACTAGATTACTTAAACAGTCGAACAGTTTTAAGGACGAATAAAAATGCCAGAACAGCTATCGAGCGAAAAACAAGCGGTTATACTCGACGCAGCCAGAAAAAGGTTCGCATATTACGGATTTTCAAAGGTTACGATGGATGAGATCGCCGCCGATGTCGGCATGGGAAAAGCATCGCTTTACTACTACTTCCCCACAAAAGAGAAACTTTTCGAAGAAGTTGTCAAACAGGAGAAGAACCAGTTTTTCAACGACATCAATCTGATGATCGAGAAGAAAGTCTCCTCGAGCGATATGCTTCGCCGCTATGCCGCAAGGCGAATTGAGCATTTCCGGAACCTGGCTAACCTGCGCGCCCTGATCACGCAGCAGAATGGAGAAATGAGGGCGTGCTCGATTGAACTCTTCAAGGAGTTTCAAATGCAGGAGGTCAAGGTTCTACAGGAAATTCTCCAGCTCGGAAAGAAGAACGGTGAATTGGGAACCCCGAACCCTCAGCAATCTGCCGAAGCGATCATGCAAATGCTCTACGGGCCGCGAAGCTGGTACCTTCATAAGCTTCAACGCGACCCAGACGACGAGACTTATCGTCTCATCGAGCAGGCGACGAAAGAAATAGTCGAAATCATTCTTAACGGAATCAGAAAAAGAAAATAAAAGGTCTACATATATGGAAGCAGAAGAAAAAAATTACAAAGGCGTCAACCAACCTCGCCAAGGGGGAATCCCCTCGGGACAACCTCCTCAAAATTACAGAGCACCGGAGAATGGCGGAGACGAAGACATCGAGGATGTTCCTCTGTTCAAAAGAAAGAAAGTCATAATTCCGATCCTCGTGGTCCTGACGATAGTTGCTGTCGCCGGGTTGTATTTGTACATGAATATGCAGGACTATGTTTCTACCGACGATGCATATGTCGATGCAAACAATGTCGCGATCAGCTCGAAGATGCTCGGCAGGATTACATATCTTGGAACGGACGAGGGAGATACAGTACAAGCAGGCCAGGTTCTCGTGAGGCTTGACGAGAGCGATCTGCGCGCCCAGGAGGTATCCGCGAAAGCCGGACTTGAGCTTGCTCAACAGAGCCTGCCGCTTGATCAAGTCAGCATCAATCGTGCGCAGGACGATTTCGATCGCGCCGAAGTTCAATATAAGAGCGGGATCGTGACGAAGGAGCAATACGATCACGCGCAGAAAGCCCTGGAAGCGACCCGTGCCCAGTACAACATAGATCTCACTAAGATCACGACGGCAAAAGCACAGATTGGAGTTATACAATCGCAGCTCGCAAATACCGTGATAGCCGCTCCTATGGATGGCGTGGTCGCAAAGAGATGGGTTCTCAGCGGAGACGTCATCCAGCCGGGCCAACCGATATTTACGATGTATGATCTGAAAAACATTTGGGTGACGGCAAATCTTGAGGAAACAAAACTGGGTCACATCCATTTGAATGATCCCGTTGAAATCGATGTCGATACTTATCCCGGCGTCAAATTTTATGGCAAAGTTTTCGAAATTGGGACTTATACGGCATCTGAGTTTTCTCTTATTCCACCGAACAACGCATCCGGAAATTTCACGAAAGTCACCCAGCGCGTCCCAATAAAAATTTCAATTGAAGATGCTCCGGCGCAAGACGGCTCCAAACCGATATTAAGACCTGGAATGTCGGTAGAGGTTTCGGTGAAAATAAAATAGTTACACTTTCCGCCTCGTGTTCCTCGGGTTGGTGTAAACTCATAAAAGCGAAGAAATACAATGACACTCGCACTCAGCGATTCATCGCAGATCGGTCAGACGTCAGTGCTCCATCATACCCACAGCTTTTACAAGTGGCTGGTGTTGTCAAACGTAATGATCGGGACTTTCATGGCTGTCCTCGACGCGTCCATAGTAAACGTCGGCCTTCCAACGCTCATGGCTGCATTCGGAGTGACAGTCGACAAGATCGAATGGGTCGCGACCGCATACCTGCTCGTTCTGGCGGTCATGCTCCCGACGTCCGGATGGGTGGCTGACCATTTCGGATATAAGCGGACATATCTTCTCGCGTTAACCCTTTTTACGACGGGCTCATTATTATGCGGAATAGCGTGGAATGAGAACGCCCTCATAATGTTCCGCATTATTCAGGGTGCAGGGGCGGGCTTTTTGATGCCGGTGGGCATGGCAATCGTGACCCGCGAGTTTCCACCGGAAAGACGCGGAATAGCTCTCGGATTCTGGGGAATTGCCGCCGCGGCCTCGGTCTCATTCGGTCCTCTCATCGGCGGGTACCTGATCGACAATTTTTCATGGCACGAGATTTTTTACGTGAATGTTCCCGTCGGGATGGTTGGAGTTTTTGCGACCATGGTCATCCAGCGGGAATATAAAACCGAACACACCCGGAGCTTTGATTTCCTGGGATTCGTATCCATGGCGGTTTTCCTGACCTTTCTTTTACTCGCATTGGCAGACGGAAATGCATCATGGAACACCGGAGGATGGACATCGACCTTCATCCTGACATGTTTCGTTTTATCGGGAATCGGCCTCTTGGTTTTTTTGCTCGTTGAATTCACCATAAAGCATCCGCTTATAGAATTGAGGCTTCTAAAAGACTTTAATTTTGGGATTACAAACATAATTCTGTTTATTTTCGGACTTGGAATGTTCGGAAGCACGTTCCTCATGCCGCTTTATCTCCAGAATTCCTTGAACTACACTCCATTTCAAGCGGGTCTCGTGTTTCTACCAGTCGGGATACTTCAGGGAATGATGGCTCCGGTGGCGGGCTTTCTCTCCGATAGGGTCGACGCAAGAATCCCTGCAACAATCGGGATCATTCTTCTCGGCATAAGTCTGTATCTGAATTATTTCCTCTCTCTCTTTTCAATGCATGCGCAAATTATGCTCCCTCTGTACTTGAGAGGATTTGCGATGGGAATGATGTTCACTCCGCTCAGCACGTTGGCGCTCACAAACGTTCCGAAACATAAAATGGCACAGGCATCCGGCCTGTTTAATGTCATTCGTCAGGTTGGTGGAAGCTTCGGAGTGGCAATTTTCGGGGCTTTGCTCACCCGCAGGGTTATTTTTCACAGCGCGTCGTACGCCAATTCTGTATGCGAATATTCTCCGGCTTTCAAGAATACCATGTACAATCTTGAACATTTCTCGCAGCACGTCGTTGGGGGTTCAATGTATCAATGTGACGTTCGCGGCAAGGCTTTAATTGTCAACCACATAATGCAGCAGGCTTTTGTATCGGCAGTTAATGACGATTTTCTCGTTGCTGGCGGTATCACGATAGCCTGTCTCGTGCCGATATTTTTTCTCCGCCGAAAGAGACACTCAAATCGAGGCGGAGAGAAGATTGTGCCGGCCGATTAAACATTGATGAACCTGAAGAACCAACATGAGATGCTAGTATGAACAAGAATAAGAAAATTGCAAATAGAAATGTCTCGTCCCTTTCCGCAGGACTTGGTATTCCTCATCACGAACATCCATCATATAAGTGGTGGGTCCTCTTCAACGTGATGATGGGAACCTTCATGGTCGTTCTCGATTCCACGATCGTCGACGTATCGCTCGCCAAAATAATGGCGACGTTCGGTGTCGGGATCGACACGGTGAAATGGGTTGCCACGGCGTACCTCCTCGTGTTTGCCGTTGTCCTTCCGACCTCGGGATGGATCGCAGACCATTTCGGATACAAGCGGACCTATACCCTAGGACTTGCCCTGTTTACTTTAGGCTCACTTCTATGCTCCATATCATGGAACGAGATGGCACTCATCCTCTTCCGGGTGGTTCAAGGCGCGGGAGGAGGATTTCTCATGCCTGTAGGAATGGCGATTGTTACAAGAGAATTTCCGCCTGAAAAACGCGGACTCGCTTTGGGATTTTGGGGGATTGCGGCCGCGGCTTCCGTTTCGCTCGGTCCGACTCTCGGCGGTTACTTGATAGATAATTTCGCATGGCATTCGATTTTTGATATCAATGTACCGGTCGGCATCGTTGGAATTTTCGCGACCATGGTTATACAACGCGAATACAAAACGGAGACGACTCGCTCGTTCGACTTTGTTGGATTTCTTTCGGTTACGGCCTTTCTCACGGCGCTTCTGATAGCTTTGTCCGACGGCAATGCAGATTGGAACACGGGCGGCTGGACTTCGCCGTTTATTCTTTCATGCTTTGCAATCTCTCTTATAGGGCTCGTTGTCTTCTTAGCGGTCGAAACTAACATTCGTCATCCGCTTATCGACCTTTCACTATTGAAGAACTTTAATTTCGGAATGGCAAATCTTGTTCTATTTATTTTTGGAATGGGAATGTTCGGCAGCACATTTCTGCTTCCGCTCTATTTGCAGAACGGGCTCGGTTACACGGCTTTTCAGGCAGGCTCGCTGTTTCTGCCGATAGGATTGATAATGGCGGTCTGTGGACCCGTTGCCGGAAGACTTTCTGACAAGATGAATCCGAAGATCCTTTCTTTATTCGGCATCATTATGCTGGCGCTCAGTCTCTTTGTCAATCAGTACCTCTCACTTTTTTCCGAAAGATCGTCCATCATGGTGTCACTTTATCTGCGGGGAATCGGACTGGGATTTATCTTCTCTCCGATGAGCACACTGGCGCTTTCAGAAATTTCCCGCGAGAGGATGGCGCAGGCTTCCGGGCTCTTCAACGTGCTGCGGCAGATCGGCGGCAGCTTTGGTGTCGCAATAATGGGAACACTCCTGACGATGCGAACGGATTTTCACATGACCATCTACGGAGAATCGGTCGCTAAATCTTCCCCGATGACGCAAAATATTTTATTGGGCCTAAGGCAATTCGCTCAGCAGTCTGTCGGTGGGACATCATCACTCGACGCGATGAGGGCGCAGGCGCTCGTCGGCTCCAATCTGTCCCTGCAGGCTTTCATCTCGGCGGTAGATGACGATTTCCTTATCGCCGCAATGATCACGATTCTCTGCGTAATACCTATTTTATTTCTGCGAAATAGAAAAAAAGGCGCCATGGAACATGGGGTGCCTGCTGCGAAAGTTGTGGCGATGGATTAAGTGAGCAATAAGTTGACAGACATGAGTTATGAACCAGGAAATTATTTACTAATGGTGAGAACATAATGAAATCTCTTTTTATAATAACTTTATCAATCGTTTCGTTTACAATCCCGGTATCGGGATTCTCTCAGACTACACCCACTGACTCGCTGACACTCAACGAGTCGATCCAAAAGGCAATTCAGACGAATCCTGACATCTTGCAGGCGGCGCATTCGATTGATGTCTTCCAGTCTGGAGTGGAAGTTAACAAAAGCAGCTACTATCCAAACGCAAATGCGGACTTGACCTATGCACGCCTGGGTCCCGCATCGTCGGTCGTATTTCCGATCCCGGGAATTCCCCCTCAGAATTTTCAGCTTTACCCGTTAAACGCGTGGGACGAACATCTCGTTGCCGAGGGGATAATCTATGATTTTAATAAGCGAAGCAGATCGGTTGACCTCGCGGCAAGCCAGGTAAACACGGCGCAAGACCGCCTCGAACTTGCAAAGAGCGGACTTTCGTATCGTACCATCCAAACTTTTTATGCAATACTCTTCCTTGAGAAAAGCATTCGAGTCCAGGATGAAGAAATAAAAAATCTAAATGACCATCTCCTCATGACCCAAAAAAAGGTTCAAGCCGGAACGGCAACTGACTTCGACGCTCTGACGACCCAGGTTCGTGTTGCCGCTGCACAAAATGAGAAGATCAATCTTCAAAATAATCTGGAGAATACTAAGGTTGTGTTCCGACGCCTTCTCGGACTCGCCCCCGATTCACCGGTCAATCTCTCGGGTGAGTTTGCAGAAGAACCTGTGCCGCTCAATACAGATTCACTCGTTTCGCAAGCTCTGAGCGGCCGGATCGAGATGAAAGTCGCGGACGATCAACTGAACAGTGCGCAAATGCAATACAAGGTCGCCTCCGCAACGAATAATCCGACGCTGGGTGCCTCGTTGATGTGGGGACTGAAGAATGGTCTATTTCCCGACCAGACGGCTCTGCGCGGTAATTTCGTCGCGGGCATCCAATTGGCGGTCCCATTGTTCGACGGATTTCGCGAGAGAAATTTGGAAGAAGAAGCAAATGCCAGTATTCGTGTCTACGAAGACAACAGGAGCGGCGTCGCAGAGCAAGTGAAGTCGGACGTACAAAAAGGAATATCAGATGTACAGTCGAGTTTAGATAGACTTAGAATGACTGATATAACGGTCGAACAGGCAAAAAGCGCAGTCGAGCAGGCGCGAATACGCTACGACGCCGGCACAATTACAAACCTGGATTTACTTGACGCGGAAACTTCCCTTTCACAGGCAGAGCTTATGCAGATCCAGGCGCTGTATCGGTTTGTCGTGAGCAGGTATGAACTCGACCAGGCAATCGGGCAGAAGGTATGGTAACCCTGCCCGAAAACTCTGCGAAGTTCTTGAACCTTCGTGAGGTTAATGGAGATATAAGTTGAAAATCCTCCAATCGTGCGGCTCCCGATCGTGGGGAGGACTTGAAATGCAGGCACTCCTCATCACACGCGAATTACAGAAACGCGGACACGAGGTCAGCCTTCTCTGCGTTCCGAGAACGACACTCTTGAAGGAAGCATACGCCGCCGGCGTCCCGTCGGTCGGTCTTCTCGGAAAAGACAACCAGGCCGTCAGCACAATCAAGGACCTGAGCCGGCTTCTCAAAGGTTACAGCTACGACATCGTACATACGCACCTCTCGCACGACTTATGGTGGCTCGTTCCGGCAATGAAACTCTCCTCTTCGCACGCAAAACTTTTTCTGACGAAGCACGTCGCCAGTGGCGTGAAGAAAACCGATCCGTTGCATCGATTCCTCTACGGAAGACTACAGGGAACATTTGCAATCTCAAACTACATAAAAGGAAGCGTCGTGAACACGTGTCCGGTTCCTGAGAACAAAGTTCACATTGTTCCGCCGGGAATTTCACTCGACGAATTCAATCCGAGCCTGTACAACAAGAATGCTGTGCGGGAGGATCTTGGAATTCCGGACAATGCAATTCTGGTAGGGATGACGGGGCGAATGTCACCCGGGAAAGGCCAAGAGGAGTTTCTAAGAGCTGCAAAGAAAATTGTGACTGAATCGGAATTGAATTTCCGTTTCCTCGTCGTCGGTGGAGCAAGTTACGGGGAAGGAGATTACGAACTGCATGTAAGAACCCTCGTGAACGAGCTTGCTCTCGATTCGTTTGTGCAGCTGCCGGGATTTCGAAAAGACATTCCGCGCATTATGTCGGCGCTGGATATTTTTGCGTTTCCTTCGCACGAGGAGTCATTCGGCCTGACTCTAACGGAAGCGATGGCGATGAAACTGCCTATCGTGGCAAGCGGAAATGCAGGAGTGCTGGACATCGTGGTCGATAATGAAACAGGCATTCTCGTTCCGCCAAAAGATCATCAGGCCCTTGCCGCCGGCATCTTGAAACTAGCACGTGACTCATCGATGAGGAAAGAATTTGGAGAAGCCGGAAGAAAACGAGTCGAAAGGGCCTTCAGCATTCAAGCTGTCGTCGAAAGGCTCGAAGAATTTTACTTTACTGAACATTTTAAAGATTAGGAATCATTGCGAGTCCAAATATCATGGCAGAATCTAAATTGGAAAACTCAACTGTAGCACAGAATAGAAAAGACGGAAAGAACAGCATCATACTTGAAGCAAGAAATCTCACTCGGCGATTTGGTGATTTTGTCGCTGTTAACTCCATATCCTTTTCAGTCGGGTCCGGTGAAGTATTCGGAATTGTCGGGCCGAACGGCGCCGGAAAGACGACGACGATCAAAATGTTGACTACGCTTTTGCCCCCTACATCCGGCAACGCGACAGTCGGCGGTTTCGATATTGTCCATCACGCGTCAAGCGTCAGACGTATCATCGGTTATGTTCCGCAGCTTCTGTCTGCGGATGGAACTCTAACCGGTTATGAAAATCTTCTCGTTTTCGCAAAGCTGTACGATCTTCCGTCAAAGGAAAGAGAGAAGCGAATAAGTGACTCTCTCCATTTCATGGGCCTTGCAGATTCGGCGGATAAGCTTGTAAGAAGTTACTCCGGCGGAATGATAAGAAGGCTTGAGATTGCGCAGGCAGTTCTCCACCGGCCGCATGTTCTTTACCTCGACGAGCCGACTGTCGGTCTTGACCCGGTCGCACGGGACAACGTCTGGAAATATGTCGGCGCGCTCGCCAAAGCCGGGACAACCATAATCATGACGACACACTATATGGAGGAGGCGGACGCGATGTGTGATGAAGTTGCCGTCATGAATCACGGAATAATTGCGGCGGTCGGGTCGCCAAGCGAATTGAAAGCTTCGGTTGGGAGCAATGGCACCACACTTGATGAAGTATTTGAGTTTTATGTTGGAAGCACACTTGAAAACAGTGAAACGGGAGAAAATCTAAAAGATGTTAGAAGGACAAGACGTACTGCGCGTAGACTTGGGTAACGAGATCATCGTTCCAAGGATCGGCGCGATAAGTTGGATCAAAAACTTCATAAATAAAACCCTGGTGATCACTGAGCTTGAGGTGAGAAAGCTGCGTCACGATCCGACGGAGCTTCTTACGCGTGCAGCTCAACCGGCTTTGTGGATGCTTGTGTTCGGCGAAGTTTTCAGCCGTGTAAAAGCAATACCGACCGGAAACTTGAGCTACTTAGACTTCATGGCTCCAGGCATACTGGCACAGAGCGTTCTGTTTGTCGCCATCTTCTACGGCATTGCAATAATCTGGGAACGCGACCTCGGAATCATTCATAAATTCCTCGCAAGTCCGACTCCGCGGTCTGCGCTCGTTCTCGGGAAAGCTCTTTCAGCCGGGGTACGTGCGCTTTCGCAGGCAATAATCATTTATCTACTTGCCATGCTGCTGCGGGTGAAACTATCGTGGGAACCTCTCTCGCTTCTCGGGATAGGTCTTGCAGTAATTTTAGGGGCGGCACTTTTTTCGACTTTTTCGTTGATAGTCGCGTGCATCGTTAAGACGCGCGAGCGCTTCATGGGAATCGGGCAGATACTAACAATGCCATTGTTCTTCGCAAGCAACGCTATATATCCGATCTCAATCATGCCCGATTGGCTCAAGGTTGTGGCACAGATCAATCCGCTTACTTACGAGGTGGACGCACTGCGCGGTATGATGCTCGTCGGTGGAACAAGCGTGCACGGAATATTCATCGACTTTGTTGCATTGATCGTATCGACAATTATACTCGTCATAATCGGAGCAAAACTTTATCCGACAGTGGCGAGGTAAAAACGATGGATGCCAGGACTCGGAAACGGGTAATCCGGCATCTTGGATCTTATTTCTGATTTTTATTTTTAGAGGAGGAGGAAATGTCGGATAGAAGAAATTTCATCGAGCTAAAAGTACATGACGGTACTACCATGGCCGCTTACGTAGCGAACCCCAAAGGGACAGCCAAGCACCCGGGCATTATGGTCTTTCAAGAAGCATTTGGAGTGAACCCGTATATCCGCGATGTCGCGGACAGATTTGCGAAACAGGGATTTACGGCAATTGCGCCTGAACTTTTCCATCGCACTGGTCCCGGCTTCGAGGGAAGTTACACGGATTTTTCCGGGACACAGCCGCATGTCTCGAAGCTGACAAACGTAAATCTGGAGGCAGACATCAAAGCTGCGTATGACTGGCTGACGAACGACTCGAAAACGCAATCTGAAAATATATGTTCGGTCGGTTTTTGCATGGGTGGAAGAGTTTCGTTTCTCGCAGATTCGCTGGTGCCGCTAAAAGCCGCCGTATCATTTTACGGCGGCGGGATCGCGCAGGGCTTACTCGATCGAGCGAAAAATCTTCATGGGCCGATTCTCATGTTCTGGGGCGGACTTGACAAGCATATTCTTCCCGAGCATACTCGCGCCATTGAAGATGCTCTTCGCGCCGCCGGAAAAGAATTCGCCAATGTCACTTTCTCTTACGCAGACCATGGATTTTTTTGCGACCAGCGCGCTGCATACAGTGAGAAAGCCGCAATGCAAGCTTGGCCGATGACGCTGGAATTCTTGAAGTATCATATCAAGTGAGAAAATGAAATCCAAGAACGAGAGGAGCTAAAAGAAATGCAAGAGACAGCACAGGAATATCGGCAACGACTTTTCAGTTACACAGAAGAAAAGGACCCGATTCAACTCCAAGCGGGCGCCGCAAAAAAGATTGAACACCTTCTGAAAGGTGTGCCGGCAACAAAACTTCGGAAGCGACCAGCACCCGGTAAGTGGTCGGTCGCTGAGATTGTAGCGCACCTGGCCGATACCGAAATAGTCGCAGGTTACCGCATTCGCATGATCCTTGGTGCGCCGGGCGGACCTATCCCAGCATTTAATCAGGACGACTGGGCCGCCGCGCTGCACTACGAAAAACGTGATGTACGAAAGTCACTCGATCAGTTTAGATCCGTTCGTGAGGCGAACCTTGCTCAATTGAAATTGCTTTCGCCGGAACAACGGAAACTCTCCGGCATACATTCCGAGCGCGGGGAAGAGTCTGTCGAGACCATCGTCAGAATGTCTGCGGGACACGACATCAACCATATCCGGCAAATTGAACGAATTTTGAAACCTAAGAACCTCTGACGGTTTGGCGTTTATGGCAAACCACAAACTTCTTACATCTATTTCTTGCGAGCAGGACAAACAATGAGCAAACTATTATCACCGATCAAGATTAGAAATTTGGAATTAAGAAACACAATTGTGGTTTCACCGATGTGCCAGTACTCCGCAAGAAATGGAATCCCGAACGATTGGCACCTAGTTCATCTTGGCGGCAGGGCCGTCGGTGGAAGCGGGCTCGTCATCACGGAAGCGACCGCAGTTTCACCCGAAGGACGAATCTCTCCGGCAGATACCGGCATCTGGTCAGATGAGCATGTCAAAGCGTTCAGGAGGATCACCGATTTCATAAGATCATATGGGGCAGCGGTCGGAATTCAGCTCGCTCATGCCGGCAGGAAAGCCTCAACGAAGATTCCGTGGGAAGGCGAAGGAGAAGTTTCATTGAGCAGCGGGGGCTGGCAGACGATTGCTCCGAGCGCGGCAAAATTCTCGGATAACTACCCGATGCCAAAAGAGATGTCGCATGCCGATATCAAGATGGTCGTGGATCAGTTTGCAGACGCCGCAAAAAGAAGTCTTGCTGCCGGTTTCCAGGTCGCGGAGATTCATTCAGCGCACGGTTATTTACTGCACCAATTTCTTTCGCCGTTATCAAACCATCGAAAGGACGAATATGGCGGAAGTCTGAAAGATCGGATGAGATTTCCGCTTGAGGTGGCAGAGGCAGTCAGAGAAACGTGGCCGCCGGAATTGCCGGTGTTTGTGCGAATATCGGCCACCGATTGGATCGAGGGCGGATGGGATCTAGAGCAGTCAATTGAACTGGCAAAGGAATTTAAAAAAATCGGAATCGATCTTGTCGATTGCTCAAGCGGCGGAATCGCTCCCGGAGCAAAGATTCCAATCTCGCCGGGTTATCAGGTTGAATTTGCAGAAGAGATAAAAAAACAGGCAGGAATGATGACCGGGGCAATCGGATTGATCACGGATGCATGCCAGGCTGAAAATATTCTTGTCTCCGGAAAAGCGGATGTCATCATTATGGCACGCGAATTCTTACGCGATCCATATTTTCCGCTCCACGCTGCAAAAATTTTGGGCGACGACCCGCAATACCCGGCACAATACTTAAGAGCAAAACCGAAATAGGAACCGGATGCAAGAGGTCAGAAGTCAGAGAATCTTGATTCTCGCCTCCGAATTCCAGTTTCTAATCAAGATTCAAGAAGTAAAACCTTGGTAAGCTTTCCACGAATTCAGTAGACCAATGAATTTCTAAAAATATTCGGATAATATTTAAATAGAGGAGACAATGGAACAACGAGAACTTGGAAAATCGGGATTGAGGGTATCCGCGATCGGACTTGGATGTATGGGAATGTCGGAGTTTTACGGGCCCACGAACGATGAAGAATCAATCAAGACAATACATCGCGCGATAGATCTTGGAGTCACTTTCTTTGATACCGCTGACATGTACGGTCCGTTCACCAACGAAGAACTCGTCGGCAAGGCGCTGAGTCCTTACAGAAGCAAAGTGACCATCGCGACGAAATTTGGAAACGTGCGCGGTAAAAACGGTGAGCGCCTCGGCATAAGCGGAAAACCCGAATATGTGCGCCAAGCATGCGAGGCAAGCCTGAGGCGGCTCGGTATTGAAACAATCGATCTTTACTACCAGCATCGCGTCGACACTAGTACTCCAATCGAAGAAACGATCGGTGCCATGGTACAACTCATTGAGGAGGGCAAGGTGCGCTTTCTCGGAATGTCGGAGGCAGCACCACAGACGATTCGACGTGCAAACAAGGTCCACCGGATCACCGCACTTCAAACGGAGTATTCTCTCTGGACACGCGACGTCGAGTCGGAAATTCTGCCGTTGTGCCGCGAGCTTGGAATCGGATTCGTTCCGTACAGCCCTCTCGGAAGGGGATTTCTCACAGGCGCAATCAAGAGTCTCGACATTTTGGATGCAAGCGACTTTCGGCGACAGACCCATCCGCGATTTCAAGGAGACAATTTGAAAAAGAATCTCAACTTGGTTTCAAATGTAGAGGAAATGGCGAGGACGAAACACTGTACGCCCGCGCAGCTTGCACTCGCATGGGTACTGGCACAAGGAAAAGACGTGGTGCCGATTCCCGGTACGAAACGCGTAAGATATCTCGAAGAAAATGTCGGTGCGCTCAATGTAAAGTTGACGCAGGGCGATCTGGAGAGAATCAATGAAACTATTCCTCCCAACGCAGCCGCAGGCATGCGCTACTCTGAAGCGGGGATGCAAACAGTGAACAAATAACGTAAGAAGCATGATGTAAGAGGCAAGAACCTGGACGAAGTTAGTTTTCCGATTTCTGACTTCTTTTTTCTTACCTCCTGCACAGGCTTCAGATGGAGTTGATATCATGGAACATAGAAGACTTGGCAAGTCTGGATTGGATATTTCAGGTGTCGGTCTGGGCTGCATGGGGATGTCGCAGTCGTATGGCCCGGGGAACGACGAAGAATCAATAGCGACTCTATACCGCGCGGTGGAGCTCGGGATCACCCTATTCGACACTGCAGACGTCTACGGGCTCGGTGCAAATGAGATACTTGTCGGCAAGGCACTAAAACCTTATCGGAACAAAGTAAACATTGCAACCAAGTTCGGATTCATGCGCTCGAAAAATGGGATACTCACCGGAGTAAACGGAACGCCGGAATACGTCATGCAGGCATGTGAAGGGAGTTTGAAGCGGCTCGGTGTCGAAACGATCGATCTTTATTATGCTCATCGCGTCGATCCAAATACCCCGGTTGAAGAGACTGTCGGAGCCATGTCAAGACTTGTCGAAGAAGGGAAAGTTCGCTTCATCGGTTTATCGGAAGCCTCTGTGGACTCCATGAGGCGTGCAAACTCAGTTCACCCGATCACCGCTTTGCAAAGCGAGTATTCTCTTTGGACGCGGGACGTCGAAAAAGAAATCCTTCCTGTCTGCCGGGAGCTCGGAATCGGTTTTGTACCGTTCAGCCCGCTCGGACGCGGATTCCTGGGCGGTCAGATAAAAGACTCAAGCGGTTTTGTAGCAGGAGATTTCAGACTGGACAATCCACGATTCGAAGAAAGTAACTTGAAGCAGAACCTCATTTTCCTGAAGAAGGTCAAAGTCATTGCCGAGGAGAAGGGATGCACTCCGGCCCAACTTGCGCTCGCCTGGGTTCTCGCACAAGGAAAAGACATTGTTCCGATTCCCGGGACAAAACGGAGAAAATATTTGGAGGAGAATGCCGCCGCAATCGAATTGAAATTAACAAGCGGAGATCTGGCGCGCATAAACGAAGCCGCTCCGCTTGGGGTTGCTGCCGGGGACAGATATAATTCCGAGATGATGAAGGCCGTGAATAAATAATTTCCGAGAAATTTAATTCATAGAGAAAACAAGAAAGTCCCGTTCCGATTGGATTCGAAACGGGACTTTTTGTTTCTAATTAAGGCGTCAACTGCTATGCACGAGGATTCGGTTCACCAGCTTGTGGCTTCTTTCGACCTCGAATGACAATCACAATTATCACGATGAGAATTATGATAAATATTCCAGCATACAAAAACATGTGTGAAGGTTTCACCGCTGACTGCCACGACGCAAATTTCGTCTGCAATTGGTTCTCTTGATCTTTCGTGATGACGCCGCCATCGACAAGAGTTGGAAGCCACTGTGAGTTTATGCTTGGGTTCCAAACATCATCGGCAAAATGGTTTAGATTCTTGGCTTTCTCCTCGTTCGAAGACTTTGAGTCGTTGATTTGATCGTCGAAATACTTACTCAAATTCGCGACGAATTCATCGGCACTATGAAACGGCTGGACGGGAATTTGCTTGCTGGAGAATTCCCCGTTCAGATCTGTCCAAAGAGTAGAGTCTGTCTTTCTCCCCCATTGCGCGATCACCGTATCGATAGCGGCAATCTGCTTTGCCCGATCCTTCGAGCTGACGTAAACGTTGGCAAGCTTCGGGCCGAGTCCGTTCCAGTACGAACTGAACTGCCGCTGTTCCTTGACCATCCCGGCAAGATCCTTGCCGCTCAACTGTGTTGTCTCGAGAAATTTCAAATTCGCCTTCGCAGCTTCCATGATATTTGAAACGACATTGTGTCGCTCCATTTTCCCAACCAGTATTTTTTTCTCTTGATCGGGAAGCCCCTGGATATTTTTATCATACTGCATGAACATGCTGTCGACCATTGCAAAAATCGCTTCATCGCGCGCTCTTATGCTTTGACGGAGCGATGTGACAAGGTGGTTGAGAGAATCAATTGTTGTCGCGTTCTTTTCCAACGCTTTGGACATAACGTCAATAGACGCCAGCAACCTATCGTTTATGGTATCCATACTATCAACCGCCCTAGATAAGGAGCGAACCTGCTCCTCTAATTCGGTAATGCGTGCAACCGAGGATTCGATGATCCCGAGTTTATCCTGATTGAGACGCAGCTCAACCCGGGCTTCGCTTACTACATCGTCGTACTTGTCGGGATAAAGAGACTTATTTAATAGGGCAGTATCTGCAGCAAATTCTTTTTCAAGCTCGTCAATATTCGCGCTCACCTCCGCGCATTCTTGAACCGTCTTGACCTCCTTTATCGCTTCCCTGATGGCTTTGTATTTTTCCTGGAACGATTGTACAATGGCGTAGTCGGACTGCTCCTGTGCCATGGCGACAACGGAAAACGTCATGAAGGTTCCGATGACGCCGACCATCGTGGTACATAAACTTCGAGTAAGGTGATTCATTTCTTTGCCTCCTCTTGAATTCCATCTTTTGTCAGCATGATTGGCCTGTCTTTGCCGCTGAGCAGCTCGATATACGGCGCTCTCTGATTAAACGCGGGAGATGAAAGTCCATCCTTGGAAACCGCGATTGCTTTCTCAAGCGACAGGCTGCCGTCGTTCTGCGAAAACACATAGACATTTTTGAAGTGTGCCGCCGTGATGAAATAGAAGCCGCGCTCGTCCCGTATGAGCCGGATAGTATGATTGGCAACATCCGACGAATCTTTCGTCTCCTCATAAAACAACGGTTTGACGTTAAAAGATATACTGTACCGATCTTCCTGAACCATCCCGCGGGAGTTCACCTTCAATTCGCTCTCAATCGGCCAGGAGAAATCTGCCGGTTTAAGCGCCAGAGGTGAACAACCAGCAGCCAGAAATATAAGAAAGAATAAACCTACTGATTTCATGCTCGCTCCTTTTTGTCGTGGAAAACAATAAATAAAATTGAAAACCGAAGTATTTAGAATGTAGAAAAGGCATGTTTGTAATGCAAGCGAATCACGGAATTAAAATTATCAGGTTGACGGCGTGCACTCGACAGAAGTTCTTGTTAATGAAATATCGATGGTGTTATTTCTGCAAAATTTTGCCCGATCCATAATATTAATTAAGAGGGTGGGGAATGCCAAGTTGTTTCTGCCTTTAAACCTATTTTCTTCTATGAAAACCCATGTCTACGTCCTCCATGTCGCCGCCTTTGCCACTGGGAGCGGCCTTCATCATTGCCGCGTATTCTAGCGGGTTCATGTCTTTCATCTTTTCAAGAAATCCAACCATCGCCCATATCTTTTCGTCGGAATGCGTCGGCCCGAACGCCGGCATGCCCGTACTTCTTATTCCATTCTTGATCACCCAGAACAACTCTGCGGGCTGCAGCTCCTTTGCCGAGTGTGCGAGATTCGGTCCATGCGGATAGAGTCCCCTCCCGATTTCCGAACGTTCCACCCCGGGTGCACCATGGCATTCCACGCACATCTCATCATAATGGCGGAAGCCTTCCTGTATCATGGAACTGTCTGCCAACGGAGGCACTGCAATTCCTTTTGCATGATGCTCCACGGAATTATCGCTCGTCCTGCTGAAGATCCAGCGAATCACTTTAGGATCCGGTGAAGTTGCTGCGACATTATACAGGCCTGAGTGAACAAAGACAATAAGAATGGCTGATTCAATTACGAGAACGGAAATTATTATCCCCGCTGTTTTCATGGCTTCTCCGATTGTTTTTCCATACACAAGATCGCAATTAACGACTCAACGTTTGCACGCAAGTTTAAGTTTCCTTTCCGCTTCGACTTGCCGTCCGCAGATATGAAATGCTGATAAGGACTTTGTGAAGTTAACATTTGGTAACAATGGCTTAACGGAAGTTTCCTTGAAATTAGTTCTATAGTTGGTTAGTTTAAGAGCCGTAAAAGAGAGTAAACAAGTAGTGGTGTGAGTGGTTACTAAGTTATGTAGATTTTTTTTAATCATCTCATCTGTCGCAAGTTTTGCCATAGCTCAGGTTTCCGACAACAACAGTACGAGCATCGGAAATATCGGTTTAACTGTCACGAGTTTCGGTAAAATCGGCAATCAATTAGATCGGTCCTTCTGGCCGGATCAACCATCATGCGAGTTTCCCTTTTCTCCCGTCCGATCGAAGATAGAGCATCTTTTCAGCGGGGGACTCTGGATCGGCGGATATAGGAATGGCCAGGGACCTTTCGTCAGCACCGCGACCAGCGACTATTATTCCTATCCTTCCGAGTTTACACAGCCGATTGACAGTGGACTTACGGAGCGCAGCTCGCTCTTAGATTCACGCTACTATTCCCACAACGCAGTAAGCCACCAGGATTTTGTTGCAGATTTTACGGACTCCAATACGATCGATCCGAAAACGAACCAGGAGATCATCGGGAATGGCGGGCAGCCACACGTGCCGCTGAACGTCTCGGTGCACGAGGAGACTTACGCGTGGGCATATCCGATAGCGAATTTCTTCGTCGTTCTGAGTTACAAGATCACCAACACCGGGACTTACCCTATCGACTCCATGTTTGTGGGATTTGTGAACGATTTTGTCGTTCGAAACACAAACTACCGGCAACTCTCGGAAGGAAACGGTTTTTTCAGCGGCACAGGTCTCGGATATGTCGATTCCCTGAGGCTGGTTTACGCGTTCGATGCCGAACATAAAACGAGCGACTTGCCGACCGACAATTACGTTTCCATAAAGCTTCTCGGCGTCGATCCGTTAACCTCTGTGGTGAAATCCCAGCCGTCATATCTCGACTCGTTGAACAGTTACACCCATTTCAACGCCTGGCAATACAAAGCCTCCTCCGGCGATGCCAATCTCCTTTCGCCGGGCTCCGATGCCCTTCGTTTTGAGAAGATGGAAACCTCGCTGCCATCCGATTACTACACCAATTCCACTAACCCAAGTTACCTGGGTAGAGCGGGAAACAGGTACACGCTTCTCTCGGTCGGGCCTACGGAGCTCCAGCCGGACTCGTCGGTTACAGTTGCGTTTGCGATAGTATGCGCTCCGAAATTTGACACCGGCATCCCGACCGACTACCAGAACGACGTCGCCGCATGCAGATCCATATTGTACGGCAATGCGACGTGGGCGCAGCGAACTTACGACGGCGATGATAGAAACGGCAACGGCATTCTCGATCCAGGTGAGGACGTCTATGGCGACGGGAAAATTCACCGGTACATTTTCCCGAATATTCTTCCCCCGCCTCACGTGCACATAGAACCCGGCAACGCGCAGGCAACAATCTACTGGGACGACACGCCGGAAAATGTCATCGATCCACTTTTGAATCGGAAGAATTTCGAAGGCTACCGGCTTTACAAATCGAGAGCGGGCTATGATTTCCTTGGGATTCAGGATCCGTATGAAGAGATCGCTAATTTTGATCTGATAGATTCCGTAGGCTTCGATGCGGGAATGCCTGCAAAGATAAAAACACCCGCGCAATTTGCCGGGCAACTTGCCGATTCATGCTATAGATTTACCGTTCCGTTCCTCCTGAACGGCTGGCAATATATACTCGGAGTCGAAGCTTACGACAAGGGCAACCCGGTGGCCGGGACGCCGAGCCTGGCTTCCATTCGGGCAATAGGAAAAATTTTCCCGGGACCTGATGCGACTGCAGCTAACTCGCAAAGCGTGGGAGTTTTTCCGAATCCGTATTATACGAGAGCATACTGGGACGGAACGGGCGAACGTGAAAGAAAAATCTATTTTTATAATCTTCCCTCAAGATGCGAGATCAGAATATATACAATCGCCGGTGACATCGTGGCAACGCTCCAGCATGATGCGGCGACATACAACGGATCGGACATACAATGGTTCCAGCATTATGATTCAGACAACTTGCAGAAGATGCCAGGCGGTTTACACGCATGGGACTTGATCACAAGCGGGGATCAAGCGATCGCCACCGGACTCTATCTATTCACCGTGAAAAACCTGGACAACGGAGAAATAAAACGAGGAAAGTTCCTGGTAATAAAATAACTTACGGCAATCAACGTCTCTTACCCGGCATCAAATATTCTCGATGCCGAAGGGTGAACGTGCAGCGCCGAAAACAAGATCGAAGATAATGCCGAACGCATTGCTTCATCGCCGAGAGGTAGAAAAGAACATTTAACTACCAAAAACAACGGAGGAAAAAATGCAACGAAAATCTCTACTGCACATCCCTATAATGGGATTGATTCTATTACTTATTAGCGGACGTGTTTTCGCACAAGCGCCGGGTTATCCTGTCGTTCCGCTGGACAGTGTGAACTTCATTCCCGCAGATTCGCTAAAGATCGCCGACTCTCTCGGGACAACCGGCAGATCGAGCCTGACCAACTCAAAATACCTTGGCGACACAATAACGGTCAGCGGTATCGTCATCGCCGATCCTACCTTGATGGGGATGAGCCCCGCCAATACTTCGTTTTACGTTCAGAGTACAGACAGCGCAGAATGGGGAGGGATGAACATTTTCGGAGCATGGACCATTGCAAATCCCATTGGCATTGGTTCAGTCGATACGGGATACGTAATCCAACTGACGGGAGTTTTATCGAAATATACAGCATCTAGCATCTGCGGCAACTTTGAATTGGCGCCTATTGCCAACCAGACCATCGGAATTCAAAGCATAACTAACAGGCCATCACCTGTCGAGCTAAGTCTCAGCAATCTCGTTACGGGAGATCACTCCTCGGGAGGAAAAGTCAGCTTCGACATCGGCACGAAATATAAAGGTGCCTACGTGATAATCAGAAATGTCACGGTGAAAACACGGACCACATCGACATCATCAACTGGCAAACAGTGGACCGTTACTGTAGCCGATTCGCTAGGAAACACCATAAGTATCTATGACGCTTCAAAGTATTTCACCGCGCGGAATTTTGCAGCAAATCCCAATTACGGCCCACCTGCGATCGGTTCGAAGATTGCGTATATAAGGGGCATACTGGGTGCCTATTCAACGTACGGGTATGAGATCATTCCTCTTTATCCCGGCGACGAGGAGGTGGTCGGATTTGCTCCACTTATTACGGCCACCGGTTTCTCATCAAGGCGTTCGCCTGCATTGCCGTCACCGGATGACACGGTTGCTATCAGAGTTTCTGTGGTATCCACCGACACGGCACACCCCGCCGTCGACTCCGTCAGAGCATTTTTCTCGGTCAACGACAGCTCCTACATGCGCATGGTCATGACAGCAGATACCGGCAGCACTTACATCGCCAAGTTTCCACCAGAACCCAGCGGATCGCTGGTGAAATATTATTTTAAAGCCTGGTGCAACACGCTGGAATCGATTTCCCCCGACACGTCAAGAGCTCCGTTATTCTACTATGTGAAATCAGGTAGCCACAGTATCAAGGACATCCAGTACACTCCATTCAAAGACGCCTCCAGTAGTGTAATGGACTTGCCTATCACCGTGACGGGAATAATTCAAGCCGATACAAGCGATATTCCAGCGAAGATCGACCATAGGACTAATAATCCCAAGACTCCGTACGTTTTCATGCAAGATGCGGCGAGTGCGTGGAGCGGAATCGTGCTCTATGATAGCGTTGCCTACCAACTCCATAGAGGCGACAGTGTCTCAGTGTCGGGAACGGAGAATTATTATAATGCAGTGAATGAAATTGTAGTTGACTCCGTGAAAGTCCTCAAAAGCGGTGCACAGCCTTTTGCGCCGGTGAAATTGCAAACCAAGACATTTGGTGCCACCGTCCTGAGCGGTGACTCGACAGCTTCGAGATGGAAAGGCGTGCTCGTGGAGTTCGACAGTGTTCACATAACCAACAACGACCCCGATGCTCCCACCTACAGCATAACAACTCCGGCCGGAAGCTTCAGAGAATACATGATCAACGACGGATCCGGGGACTGCCGGGCCGCATCGGATGGCAGCAATACGTTCAGCCCTGACCCGCATGACACAACATGGGGTTACCACATCATGCCGAACGGTGCATATATAAGGAATATCATCGGAATCATGCGATATGCCAACAGCGAATACAAGATCGACCCGCGAGCGAACGCCGATTTTGTCGGAGAGGTTGACGCCGTGAAGCAGGAGGAATCACCTACTCCGTCTTCTTTCTCGCTTTCACAAAACTATCCGAATCCGTTCAATCCGACAACAACCATAAAATATTCGATCGCGAAGCCGGGCGACGCTTCCTTGAAGATATATAACATCCTCGGTCAAGAAGTTGCAACGCTCGTGAATTTGCATCAGGCTCCAGGCAACTACGTTGCGACCTTTGATGCATCTCGATTTGCAAGCGGAGTCTATTTCTACCGGTTGAATGCAGGAAGCTTCAGTCAGGTAAAGAAAATGTTGCTGTTGAAGTGAAAATATGCCCCTGGCCCCCTCTCTAAGAAAACAGAGAGGGGGCACCCGGGGAACAAATCGATCGAGATGGGCGTGCAATATTTTTGCGAGTGTGGAAAATCTGAGAGAGTCTCAGTTACTATGAGAAGTTTATACGTTTTGCTTTTTGTTCCAGTCTTTATGTTTTTGTTTTCCAGCTGTGTGAAACACTTCTCTTCGACAAGCATCGGCAATATCCCGCCGAAAACCTATGTCTCCGCATTTCCATACCGCGACTCGACGCAGTCCGTAAATTTCAATCCTCAACCGAGCAGTCTTGAAATACACTGGTGGGCAAATGATCCGGACGGTCTGGTCATCGGCTACGTAATAACTTTCAACAAGAAAATTTGGACATTCACTACTAAGACTGACAGCGTCTTCCACCTTCCGTTGTATCAAAAAGATACGGTCTACACCTTCACCGCGGCCGCGATCGACAACTCACTCAAGGAAAAATTAAGTGACGGCGATACTGTCGTATTCGCGAGTCTGGGAAATTCAGTCGATCCTGATCCACCGTCAATAAAATTTCCGATTGCAAATACGCCGCCGACAGTCATGTTTGTGATGAACGGCGGCCAATTCTCAACGAGAAGCGACATCCCCGACACCACTTTTACTGTCGCGTCATTCGGATGGCAAGGCAATGACATTGACGGCAATAATACAATAACAAATTATTATATCGCACTTAATGACACAGTGTCTCCATCGAGCTGGGTAGAACTTCCGCCGCAGGCCAGTTTTGTGACTCTCGAAGCTCGAGTATCCCAGAATTCGACAGACACTTCCACGGTTTCATGCGACGTTTATGCAAACACTTATGCTAACATGTCATATCAACCTTTGAGCACGCCGTTGCCAAATATGAAGCTGGGCGGGAACAACGTGTTCTATATCAAGGCAAAGGACGTCGCCGGTGCATACAGTCAAGTGGCGAGAATGCCGGATACCACCCACACCTGGTTTGTCAAGAAGCCGATCGGGAATCTCTTGATCGTGAATGACAACAGCTCTCAAGATCAATCATTGCCGTTCTACAAAAACATATTCGATAGTCTTGGCCTTAAAGGGAAATACGATGTGTGGGACATACGAGCAGGAATGACGCCCACAAGCCCGAGCAAGGGTAACCTGGTGCAGCCATACGTCGTTCCATCATTCCAGGAAACATTGAAGCTGTACAAGTATGTTTTCTGGTTTACATCCGATGAAAGAAATTTCGACATCGCTCAGATAGCTGTTAGAGGATTCAGGAGCAATGGCGGTAAAATATTTTTCAACTACTTTGCCGTCAATGATACGAATGCAGTGGATGCCGCGGGTTTGGAGTTGCATGATTTCACAGACGCTATCGATAGTATTTCATCGGATATTCTTCGGGGAGCAGGGTCTAACAGTCGTCCGATAACATCTAAGGGGACCGTCTGGCCCGGAACCTACGTTGTCGCAATTGATTCGACACAATACCCGAACTTGGTCAGCGACAACAATTTCTTCGTCGGAGAACTGCATGAAATCTATCCCGTGGTCGGCGCTAATGTTATATACCAAATGCAGCCTTTCGGCGCGGATAGCGCGCAACCTGTCGTGGGAGTGATGAGTGGAGACAAATCAGCCTTCGTCGTTGGTGTACCACTTTACCGTTTCAACGGGAATTCAACTACATCACCCAATACGAGAGCTTATCAGCTGATCTACAAAGTTTTTCACGACTTTGGAGCGTTCTAAATGAGAAATCAGAAGCAAGAATTGAGAAGCAAAAAGGAAACGACAAGCGAGAAAACAGGACTCTGGCTTCTGGCTTCTTGTCTCTTGCTTCTTTTTTCAGACTCATTCGCCCAGCAGCGCGGAAGCATAGAGGGCAAAGTCACCGATTCCGCCACCGATGAAGGACTCGTAGGGGTTAACGTCCTCATTGAAGGAACTTATTATGGTGCATCGACGGATATCGACGGGAAATTTGAAATCAAGAACGTCACCGCAGGACAATATACTTTAGTCTTCCGGCTTTTAGGTTACAAGGAGGTCCAACATACAGGAGTGGTTGTCAAAGACGGTGAGCCCACGGTGGTCAATACAAAATTGGAGGAGACTGCTCTATCTCTCGGACAGGAGGTCGTGGTTGTGGGCCAGAAACCCCTGATGGATCCGGCCGAGACTCAGAGCACAAGGACAATTTCCAGCCAGGATATAAAAGTTTCTGCCGTACAGGACGTAAAGGATGTTGTTTCGCAGCAAGTCGGAGTCGTCGCGGCGGACAATGAGATTCATATTCGAGGCGGGAGATCGTACGAAAATGCTTACCTGCTTAACGGTATCAACATCCAGGATCCGCTTGCGGGCACAGGCTTCGGTCTGCAATTAAGCTCGAACTCGATCGAGCAGATGGAGATCATCACCGGCGGCTATAACGCAGAATACGGCCAGGCGACGAGCGGAATCGTAAACGTGAAGACAAAAGAAGGCGGCGACAAGTACAATCTTTTCTTCCAATATAAGACCGATAACTGGGGAGCCGACAAAAATTCTCCATCCGATTTCAATTCGGATGATTACCAGGCCAATATCGGCGGCCCTGAACCGATAACGAAATATCTGCTTCCGGCGCTGGGCATCAATATTCCGGGGGAAATTACTCTGTTCGGGAGCTTTGCAGCTGCATTCTCCGACGGTCAGATTCTTTGGGGACAACGATACCAGAACGGGCAAGTAGTCACCTTCAAAATCGACCCGCCCTCCCGTCTCAACTCCTCGATTTTCTATGGGACAAGGTTTGCCCCTAAACTCTCGAACGAGTGGTACGGGCTCGGGACAATTACATACAAGCCGAGCCAGACATTTAAGATCACATACTCATACAATGGCAACGTAAGCATAAATGAGAATACCCAGGAACTTCAAACTACACTGGAATATACGGAGCCGACACCTGGTTACCAGTATCAATTCCAGAACATACTCGGCAATGCGGATGTCTACACCCACGTCAGCACCGTACAATCTATCGACATAACCCAAACGCTCAGTTCAAACGCCTTCTACGATTTGAAGTTCGCTCATTTCTTTACTCACCTCCGTGCCGACGCGAACGGATTGCCGGACTCACTATACCAGCAGCCGGTCGATGTTGTCACGCTGCCGCCGCAATATTATAACACAAATCGCGATACGATCGGAATTATTCCGGGCGACGGGTTCTACGATTATGGCAATGCAGATACGTGGCACGACCACTTCTTTGCAAACAACGAAGTGAAGTTCGATCTCACGGATTTTTTCAGCGAGCAAAATAAGTTCAAAGCCGGCTTCGATATGAATTTCGAAGAAATGCAACTCGTCGACATTTACGAACCGTGGGTCGGCGTCATGGGATTGAACAACGATGTTTATCAGGTCTACCCGGCCGCAGGTTCGGCCTACGGCCAGGAAACCATCACCACGAATGGAATGATTTTGAATCTCGGTTTGCGTTTCGATTACTGGTTCCCGGGAAAATATGTTGACGACGCCGTGAAGAATCCGCAGGTAATCACCATACCGCAGGCGATCCGCGACCAGTATTACCAGGACACATACAACTTTCTCGGCAGACGATGGAAAGGACGGATCAGCCCCCGTCTCGGAATCTCACATCCGGTCTCCGACAACCAAACTCTTTTCCTCAACTATGGACATTTTTCGAAATGGCCTCGACCACAGTTCGTATACGCAAAGTTGGAGCCAAGCACCGCGATGTCAACATATCAGGCATTTGGAAATCCGAATCTGAATCCCGAAACGACCGTCAGCTATGAGCTCGGGCTTCGCAACCAGTTCACTAGCGATGACGTCCTGACGCTTACTGCCTACTACAAAGATATTTTCGATTATGTTCAGACCAAGCAAGCGCAGGTTAGTTCCGCATCGCTTATCGGACAGAATTTTATAACATATGTCAACTCCGATTTCACACGTTCACGAGGAATCGAGGTTGAATACAGGAAGCGAATCGGGAATTGGTTTAACGGTACACTGAGTGGCTCATATTCAGTCGCAACAGGGAAATCAAGCTCTGAACAGGAAGGTATCCTTGCGGTCCAAGGCCTGATTAGCGAGGCAATTAACGAAACTTACATGTCGTGGGACCGCCCGCTTCAACTCTCCGCGAATCTTTCTGTCTACAACGAAAAACAAAACGGGCTTTGGGGATTTGGGAAGGGCATTCTCGATGACTTTGAAACGTACGTTCGAATTTTCTTCGAAAGCGGAAAAAGATATACGCCTTACTACTCCACTGGAACATATGCGGCAAATGGGGAACCGCTTTACGCCGTAAATACGCAAAATCCATACAGCAAAGTCGGCGCGAATTGGTTCTACGTCGATCTCAATTTCGAAAAATATTTTACTCTGGGCGGTGTGGATATGACTTTCATGATCGAAGTGAAAAATCTGTTCAACGATCTTAACTCCGATATTATCAATCCTGTCACCGGACGAGCCTACCAGCTCGGTGACCCTGTACCACCATCGTGGAATGATCCACGATACCCCGACCTTACGGCGCCGATCGATCCGTACCCGCTCGACCAATCGCGATATTTGCCGCCGAGAAATATCAGGATCGGCATCTCGGTGAAACTGTGATGGAGAGACATAACGTGGAGTTTGCGAACCCTGGACACGAGGTCAGAAGTCAGAAATTAGAAGCCGGAATCCGGGCCGCTTTGCTTCTTGTCCCTTGCTTCTATCTTCTGCTTTTTAATGCCGCTCCTTCGAAAGCCCAGCTTATTCCTGTTCTTGGTGCGCAGAGAGTCGGCATAACTGCTCTGGACTTCTTGAAAATCGGAATCGGAGCACGCGCGAATGCAATGGCCGAGAGCTTCGCCGCAGTTGACGACGATGCGTACGCGCTTTTCTATAACCCGGCAGGAATTACGGAATTCGACAAAACGGAAATTGCATTTTCGCATTCAACCTGGTTTGTTGGTTTACAGCACGACTTTATCGGCGGCGTGTACCATCTCGATTCACAAAACAGTTTCGGGGTTTCCATAATCTCTCTCCAATCGGACGACATGCTGGTCACGACTGAGTTCCAGCCGACCGGCACAGGGGCGTACTTCAGGTATGGCGATCTTGCACTCGCAGCTACCTACGCACGCAAGATGACGGACAAATTCAGTTTTGGCGTAAGCGTGAAATTCGTCGACGAGACTCTTGCCGAACTGAGCATGCGCGGCGTGCTCATCGACCTCGGGACCTTTTATTGGACGGGACTCGGGACGACAAGATTCGCTGTTTCGGTGAGCAACTTCGGCGGCCAGCTCACTCCTTCAGGATCGGTACAGCTTGTGGATGGAACAACCGTCTCGAGTTTTCAGAGTTTCTCTCCACCGACATTTTTCAGAATCGGATTCGCATTCGAGCCGTATCAGGATGAAACTAACAAACTGACAACATCGGCGCAGTTGAATCATCCCGGGGATAATTCCGAAAACATAGCACTCGGCGCCGAGTATTCTTATGATTCGTCATTTTTCCTCAGAGCCGGCTACAAGATCAACGTTGACGAGCAAAATTATTCGCTCGGTGCCGGAGTGAAAATAGATGCGAGATTCGCTCTCGTGTATTTCGACTATGCGTTCACTCCCTATCAGCGTCTCGGAGATGTTCACCGGTTTTCATTAAATTTGAGATTTTGAAATGAAATCTGCATCATACATGATCGGTTTTTCACTCCTGCTGTTTTGGTTGTCGGGATGCAACGAAAAATCCAACGTTGTAAATATCTCGACGCTTCCAAAAGCAACCGGGCAAGTTGTGATGGACACGAATTATATCCAGATACAGCCTGCATGGAAAGGGATAGAGTTCAGCAACCCGAAAAACATAAAAATCGGTTATGATTACATTTTATATGTGACGGAACCGGACAACGACAGAATCATCATGGTCGATCTCGCAGGAACTGTCCTGGGCCATTCTCAGTATGTCAAACGGCCAGTTGCTATCACGGAAGACAGAAGATTTAATTTGATAATCGCATGTGAATATGACACGACCGTCGGCGGAACGACTGTTACCGTCGCAGCAATCGCGAAAATCAGGCTCTTCAATTATGATCACAACATATCGGCAGCTCCGGTCGAAATCGTGTACCATGAAAGCCCACAGGAGCACATAACTCGCGATGGATCAGGCAACCTAATTACTGGAAGAGAATTCACCGGCGTCGCGGTCTTAGCGGACAACGACTATTACATCACGCGATCCGGCAACAACAACACGAGTCCCGTCGACCCTGATAATATGATCTTGCATCTGGACAAAAACGACAATCCATACCCGGGCGACTACATCCAATTCGTTCCAAGTCTCGATCCAACCGGCACTGGTTACAAATCGATAGTTATGCTGAGCGGAATTACCACGTTTAATTCCAGGCAGTACGGCACCGATTTCATCACAACTCAGACGGATCCGAACAAGTCCTACTTCAAGGTCGTTTGGTTCACGTACAGCCAGGGAAGCGAGCTAAGCGCACCGAGCTGGAATTCGAGATTCAGTCTCGATCCGACAAATTTGCCGGACATACTTTCAAACATCTTCGTGACGCCTCAAGCCGTCATGGTCGATGACCGGAGCAACATTTATGTGATCGACGGTTCGTTAGACAGCTTGATGAAGTTCGACCTGAACGGCAAGCTGCTCCATGAATCATTCGGCCCATCGAAATCCGGGAATGCTCTTCTACATCCGTCAGGCATAACGTATTTCAACAAGATCGTTTACATCAGCGACACCGGCCACAATAGGATCTTGAGATACGAGCTTTCGACAGATCTGAAATAGCGCTTAATCGCGGCACTTCCGAGAAGCAGGCAGCAACGTCAAGGAAACATTCATTCCGCTTCCCAATATTGTTTCATTTTTTCGTATACCGCTTTCGTTGCCGTGCTATCCTTGAAGTTCAAAATCACGAAACTGTCCTTGAGTTTTATTTCTATGAAAAGCGGAGTGTTCACATTAACATACAATTTTCCCTCTCCAAGTCCATCAAGTCTGAAATTTCCCTTTAAAACGTTGGCAAAGTCGAAACCGTTTGTCTTAGTCTGAATCTTCGGCAATTCTCTAATCATAGAAACTTTAGCCGCTCCATCCATGTCCAGACTCGCTCCGTAGAGCCCTCCGATCTCCATCTTGTCCTTATCCACATCGACGCTTTGTTCGATGCTGCCGTAGATCAGCATGCCGCCTATGATCACTAAAGCGGCGACAATAATTCCGAGTATAACTTTCGCGCTTGTTTTCCTTTTCCCGGAAGGCAAGATACTGCGATTATACTTCTGTGTGCGAATGAGCATAAATGCGACCAAGAAAAATAAGAACGCGATCGAAAAAACCAGCCCGTAAAATATGTGAAAATGGTTAAAGATTCCCGCGACCAAAAGCGTCCCGGCTATCACGAAGAAGAAGTTTCCGATGAAATTTCCCAATCCTGTGGTATCGACCGTGCCATCATGCACCTGTTCCATGGTACCTGGTGTAAGCCAGTTGTATCGTTTGGACCTTATGAGAATGCCACTCACGACGAATAGAAGAACGATGATAGACATCAAGACATTTACTGCTACATACATTTGGAGGACCTCCCTGACTTAGTTAAAGAGTACTTTCTTAACGGTTTTGCGCCTGACCGGGGCATCAGCCCTTTTGAAGCTGAACCCTGGAATCGGTTTTCTGCTAGCTCTCCTGCTCACGAGGCTGAAGTTTAAATCCTTTCTTCCTGCTTTTGGCAGGAGAAAACAAGGCGCCTCACACGCTATTTATAACATCGAAAGAAAAAATAAGGTTTCAGGAAGTTCTATCAATCAGCTTGAGAGCCTGGCTGAGAATGAGTCTTGTCGATCAAGAATCAAGATTCAAGGTGCAATCGTCTATGCTACATGTGAATGGGTTCATCGATTTCCCGTCGCGAGATAATTCCATTAGGTCCGCACCGATATTGTCTGTCAGATGAAAAATACCCGTAAGCGATGTTGAAGTTTCTATCGCCACACAGTTGTCGGTGAATCCGTGGCCCTTCTTGTTATCTACACCTCTCTTTTTTATATTGTCAAAACAAATTCACCAATGATCAAAGCTCGTATCGCCCTAAGATTGTCTTCAATTTTTTCGATAGGGTCCGCCGCACTCATCCCCCTTTACTTCTCATTCTTCACCATTTGGGGCTGCACCGGCTCGTCGCCGCGGTTTGCGTCGGGGAATAACGGGAGTTCGGGTAATGGACCAAGATTTACGTTCGACCAAACACCCGAAGAACTTCAGGTGGAGAAAAGCGAAGCGAACACGGAAGATGACCATCATGTCAGCACCGAGAAAATGAAAACCGAAATCGATAAGATTGAAAAAGCACCTGCACCGCGAACTGCCGAAACTGCGCGCGACAAGATGATGGAAATAATCCTGTCCTATATGGGAACGCCCTACAGGATCGGCGGCACCGATCATTCGGGGATGGACTGCTCCGGTTTTTCGATGGTGGTTTTCGATTCGGCATTCGATATTCAACTTCCCCACTCCGCCCTTCAGCAATCTTCGCTCGGAGACAGAGCTTCGAAAGATGATTTGCACATCGGCGACCTGGTCTTTTTCAAGACTGTGCGGAACAGGATCAGCCATGTAGGAATTTATCTCGGCGATGATCTTTTCGCGCACGCGAGTGTGACGCAAGGAGTTACGATCTCATCTCTCGAGAGCACCTATTACAAAAGCCGGTACGCCAGCGCAAAAAAAATAATTCCGATGGATATCTCAAATGGCGTTCAATAACCTCGGCGAGTTCATCGAGTTTCTAAGAAAGAAACGAGAACTGAAAATAATTGACACCAAGGTCGATCCGAGCCTCGAGATCACGGAGATCGTTGACCGCGTTGTGAAATCGGGCGGCCCTGCACTGTTATTCACAAATGTTAAAGGAAGCGAGATCCCGCTTGCCATAAATTTATTCGGCACGAAACAGCGCATGGCGTCGTCGCTTGGCGTAGAAAATCTTGACGACATCGCCGGCAGACTCTCCGACCTGCTCAATCTCAAAGTTCCCGAATCGATCCTCGGCAAAGTAGCCATGCTGCCGAAGCTCATGGGGCTTGCCAGGTTCCCGCCAAAGATCATTAAGAAGGCGCCGTGCCACGATGTTGTGATTAGCCAGAAGGGCGTCGATCTTTATAAATTGCCGGTCACCAAATCCTGGCCGCAGGACGGCGGGTTATATATATTGTTCGGACAGGCAGTCACGAAAGATCCTGAAACCGGAACTCGCAATATGGGGCTTTACCGGCTGCAGGTCCTGGACAAAAACACCACTGCGATGCACTGGCAGAGGCATCATGGCGGAGCGGCACATTTCAGAAAAGCAAAAGAGACTGGAATGAAGCGGCTTGATGTCGCGGTCGTAATCGGGTGCGACCCGGCCACCATGTACAGTTCCAGCGCACCTTTGCCGGAAAGCATCGAGGAATATTTGTTTTCGGGTTTTTTGAGAAACGAGCCCGTGGAATTGGCAAAGTGTAAAACGGTTGACCTGGAAGTCCCGGCGGAATCCGAGATCGTCCTTGAAGGATACGTCGATACGGAAGAAGATCTCCGGTTAGAAGGACCGTTCGGCGACCACACCGGGTTTTATTCTCTGGCAGATTATTACCCGGCGTTTCACGTTACGACGATCACGACCCGCAAGAAACCAATTTTCGTTTCCACGATCGTCGGCCAGCCGATAATGGAAGACGACTGGATGGGATACGCCACTGAAAGGATTTTTCTTCCGCTCGCGAAGCTGGTAATCCCTGAGATCGTCGATTACCACATGCCCTTCGAAGGCATCTTTCATAACCTCGTTTTCGTCTCAATCGACAAGCAATATCCCGGGCACGCGTTCAAAGTTATGAACGGGCTCTGGGGAATGGGACAGATGATGCTTGCAAAAGTCATCGTTGTGGTGGACAAAGATGTAAATGTGCAAAATACCTCCGAGGCATGGTGGTACGCTCTTAACAACATAGATCCTCAGCGAGATGTAATTTTCACGAAAGGTCCGGCTGACGTGCTCGATCATTCAGCCCAGCATTTCAGCTTCGGATCGAAAATGGGGATTGACGGAACGCGAAAATGGCCAGATGAAGGATTTACCCGTCCCTGGCCGGATAAAATCATAATGTCTGATGAAATAAAAAAATTAGTGGACTCTAAGTGGAAATCATACGGCTTTTGATACCAAGGATTCTGAATCTCGGATCCCGAATTGATCGTCAGGGACCAGTATTTCAAAATTCTAAGTCTTTACTTCTTATCACAATTGCTTTGGCGATGCTGTCCGCCTCTTGTTCTAAAAAACCAGTTGAACTTTACAGGGAAGGGATGAGTTCTTTCACAGCGGGAAAATATGCAGACGCACAAGAATCCTTCGCAAGGGGCATCAAAAAAAATGTACAATCCGACATTTTCGGGAAGGGTGACAGTCTCTACGCAGGGTTTATCGCAGCGAACCTGGTTACGGGAAAATATTCGGCCGTCAACTCCGCTTACAACGACTTCACAGATTCAATTCATGCTTCTCTCGTTAGAATGTATGGCGAAAAGACCATGATGCTGATCGGTGCAACCACTAAGATCATTCCGTATAAAGCCGAAGGCGGAAACAAACTCCCTTCCGATTTCCCGGAGACAGTCGCAGTCCAAGGAATCGCGGATCACAAAGATTTTGCCGCCATTAAGCAGCAAATAGACGACATTATCAGGAAGTGATTGTTTTCAATATTAAGCATCCAACCGTGTCTCAGATATTTTGCAGAAGGGGAGGCCCCATCCGTTGCATCAGGCGCATCTCGCGTAATATGATGAACCGGAGCCTATTTCATTATTCCTTCATCCCATTATTCTTTCTTCTAAGCTTCAATAACATTGACTACCCAAGGATTGATAGGTTTGTGCACTCAATCGAAGATGTGATTTCCACTCTCGAACAATACCATCAGCAGCATGATAAGCTGCGCGGAAAAATGGATTTTGCTGTCAAGTCGATCAATTTCTACAAGGAAACAAATCTTAACACGAGCGCTTCATTTTACTTCACAAGGGTCTCTGTGACCCGCAGTGGGGAAACGAGGGCATCGGTGGACTTGAGACTTGGACTTGAGGATGGCACGGTGATCGATACAAGCTGGGCCGACAGCGCAGGCGAGTCTTCGAGTGTTTTTGAATTCAAGACCGGCTCTCCGCCGGAATATGCACAACTTGATCCCTGGGATAAAATCCCAAATGACTCCAATTATTCCAACAACAGCCTTATGGTGGAAGATTTTCTTTTGCCCGTCATAAAGTGGATCAACCGGGTGTTCGACTTCGTCCAGAACATTTTGTTAAGCGCCGGAGCAATCGTTTGAACACCAACGTACTCGAAGCCGTAATCAGCGGTATAAAGCGGTCGATTAGAGATTGGAGATTATGGGTCGGGGTTTACATTTTCAATCTCATGTTCGCAGCAGTCTTGAGTCTCCCATTTGCTGAAATTTTTGTGAAAGACATTTCGCGGAGTTTTGTGGGGAAAGATCTGATGAACGGTTTCAATTACAAGTGGTTTGCCAGTTTTGTCGGCAATAACGCCGACTTTTTCAAGGCTTTTGTGCCGCAGGTAATTTTCATCCTCACGATTTATGCTTTTGCGGAAATTTTGTTCGCTGGAGGTTTTTACTCGGGTTATTCCGGAAAAGTCAAAATGAAATTCGGGGAATTTCTCTCACGCGGAACCAAGTTTTTCTTTCCGCTTCTTGCCGTAACAGCAACGGAATGTGCAATTTTGTTTTCAATGTTTCTCTTAATAAATCCCGATCTCTCTTATCCCCCGCGCGAATTAACCGCCGCTCCGCTGTTCTACTATTCCATTATTCCTCTCGTAATGATTGTCAGCCTTTTTGCCGATTTTACAAGAGCCGCTATCGTTATCGACGGCGATAATCTTGGGAACAAGATTAAGCACGGAGTGAGCTTCACGATTTTGCACCCGCTGTCGACTACCGGCGTTTATGCTTGCTGCCTGTTGATAAGCGCGGTAGTTCCCGCTTTATATTTTGCTTTCTATCAAATCAATGATTCGACTACTGCGGAAGGGATCTTTATCGAGATTGTTTTCTCGCAAATTTTCGTTTTGCTTAGAATTTTTTCAAAACTTATCTTTTATGCCGCCGAAGCGATACTCTACAAAGAGAATCAAATCGAGGTTATAAAAGTAAAACCTGAAATGCTGGAGTAATTCAAGATGATATTGCCGATACATTTGTATGGCACAAGAGTGTGGGACGGCCCGCCTAAGAAAGTTACCAGATTTGACGACAATCTCGTCGGTTTAATCAGGGACATGTTTGAGACCATGCGCAACGCCGATGGGATCGGCCTGGCCGCAAACCAAGTAGGACTGCAGCTGGCACTTGCAGTGATGGACATCTCCGAAATGGAAGATTACAAGAATGAGAAACCGCTTATTGTCATCAACCCGGAGATAGTCGAATCGAAAGGCGAATGCGCAATGGAAGAAGGTTGTCTAAGTATTCCAGGAATTCGGGACGAAGTGAAGCGAGCCGAATCTGTTAGAGTCAGATTCACGAACGGGAATTCGGAGCGAGTTGAAACAGAACTGTCGGGAATGTGGGCGCGAGTGTTCCAGCATGAGTACGATCATCTTCAGCAGAAATTTTTCATCAACCGGCTGTCCAACGTAAAAAGACAAATACTCAAGCCGAAGCTATCAAAGATCAAAAAGGGGAACATGCAGGCAAAATATCCGGTATTCTCGACGGTTGACGAGAGGAAAAAAAGATAGATCGGAAGTTCGCCGAACCCGCTATCCCGAAGCTCGACCTGCAGAAAAAAGCCGTTGGATCACGTTCCACCCGTTTTCGCCAATCTGTAATTGCCATTCCTGAATTCGTCGACGAACACGAACCTTAGCTTCAACTTGTCGTAATACCACGCCTGATACGGAGCGCTGTTTGCAGAGGGTCCGGCGCTCAAGCTGTTGAGGTGGCTTTCAATACGATCCGGTTTTCCGTAAAGAATATAAATTCTGCCGCGGTCGGTTTGCCATCCCGATCCAAGCGATGTTCCAAATTGTTCATCTGCCTCCTGAACCCTCTTGTAGAATTCCCCGCGGATTGCTTCGGCAACTACGGTGTCATCACGCGCACGAGTGAGCCAGAACGCCTTCATCTCCTTGTCTTTCTCTTTACGGCTTGAGCGCTGAAGCGAGTCAAATTCTCCGTGTGCCATGATGTATGCAAGCGGGCCGGCATCGCGGTCAAACACACGCGCATCGCCTGGAGAATTACTTCGCATTACTTTGAACGATGTCTCAGCAAAATCACCTCCGGCGGAAATTCGAAGATCGTAGACTGCCGATCCGAGCCCGCTGGCGTTTACCGGCAGGCGGTAGTGTTGGACCGTGGAAATCTGATTCAACTCGTATGTAGTGTCAATCGACGTCGGCGCTTCCGTCGACTTTGCAATCAAGTGAAGAGAAATATCGGTCGGGATCCTCTTAGCTGTCAGATAAAAATCTGCAAGGAGAGGCTCGCCCGGATTTACGACTAATTCGTCCGCGTTTGTATCCGGGCTATTGTAAACCAGGACATCACTCACATCGACCGAGTCGCGGAAAAAATCCTTGAAATAACATTCACTCTCGCTCGACAGAGTAGTGTTGGTGTTCAGGTCTAGAAGCCTCAAGGTCAAATAGTATCGGCCGGGCTGCATGGTCACACTGTCTTGAAAGGAATCATACATCCGGGACGAAGTCGTCTCTGAATATTTTCGCGCGGTTATTCTATGATCGAAAGTTTTTGAATAGCGGCTTTCCGTCATCTGTTCATCAGAATACAGACTTATCGACAGCTGATAATGTGCTGTATAGAGAGAATCAGTCTTTATGAAAATCAAGTCACTATACCGAATCCTGGCGCGCAGATCGCCTTCGGTTGAATCGGAACTTTCAGACGGATAATTCACGATGGAGAATCCGAATCTCGGACTCGCAAAGGCATGTCCCGCTCCGGACGTGAACGTTTTCGTTTGAGGTGCACAGCCTATGACCGCAAAACTCATTGCCAATACTGAAAGCGTACTTTTCAAGAGAGCACCTAATTTTTTTCCGGGCCGAATCTTCCCCGATATCCTAATCTTTTCCATTGAACACATCCGATGCTTCCAACAGTTTTTCGACTGTGATGATTCCTTTGAGTGTGCCGTTATCCTCAACCGGTGCCACAGTAAGGTGAGCGGCACGAAGCGCCGTCAACGCCGAGGCGGCGGTTCCATTCACGTCGATTATCGGGAAACTTCTCCTCGCGATTTCTCCGACCTTTATTTCATGCTGGTGGTGGTGAAGAGACTCTATCACAGCTGAGCGCGTAAGGACGCCGACAAACTTTCCATCACTTACGACGGGGAAATCATTTTGAAAAGTATGTAAAGATTTTTCTACCACTGCAGTCAACGGTTCGTACGGCGAGATGGTTTTGAAATCCTTGATCATCAACTCGCCGACGGTGATTTTCTCAAGCTTTGAAGAAAGGACCGCGGCTTCAGCTTCTGAACTTGCGCCGCTGAAGACAAAAATGCCGACGAGTATGAGCCACCAGTTATAAAAAAATCCCACGATAATAAAGCCGATCGCGAAAAGTTTGCCGACATCGGCGGCAAGCCTTGTGGCTTCGAGATATCCTTTTTTCATCGCTATTATGCCCCGAAGAATTCTCCCGCCATCCATCGGGTATGCCGGAATGATGTTAAAAAGTCCGAGCATTACGTTCGCCCAGAAAAGATCTACCACCATGTTTCCGCTTTGGAGTGTGATCTCGGAAAATTGAATAGATGAGTCAACCGACTTCCCGAACAAAAGGAGCACCCCGGCGATCACGAAATTCGAAACGGGACCTGCGATCGTTATCCCCACTTCTTTTGCAGGATCGCGGGGTATCTCGGTGATCTGTGAGATACCTCCGATCGGGGATAGAATTATTGAGGCGATAGTGAGCCCGTACGATCTTGCTACTAAGCTGTGTGCAAGCTCATGAAAAAGGACGCAGACGAAAATTAATGCGCAGAAGACGACGCTATAGAAGCCTGCCTCGGGACCGCGCATCGTCGATTCCACGTACCATATGAATGCAAGGAGGAGCAGGAATGTGTAATGAACCCTTATAGGAATGTTGAACAACCGACCGGCCGGAAACGACCACCGCATCTAATTCTCGTTTCTTTGAATTTAAATCTCGGTTACATAAATGACAAGAAATTCGATTCCCGATGATTTCCAATGCAACGCGCTCAAATCATTTTTTTGACAAAGAATTTGTGCCGTTGGTTTAGCGTGGGACCCAGAAAACTTTCTATAATTGTGGATTTTAAGGACAAAGATGAAAAATTTTTAATGTAACAAAACGGCTGATGTGTCGTCTAATCAAGTAGCCAGCACTCAAAGAAGGAACCTACCTAGAATGCCTCCTTCTACCCGCCCTTGCCCAGGGCGGGTTTCTTTTTTTATAACGATTTGAGCGGATTCGAGGATCCGTCGCTCCTCATGAACTCCACAAGTTCCTTCAGATAATCTTTTCCCCCTTTTTCGAGAACATCCACATGTCCGGCATCAGCAACTATCATAAGCCGCGCGTTCTTGTTGAGGCCCTTCAGCCTCTCGGGATATTCTCTTTTCACTGAACGATCTTTCTCGCCGTGGACGATGAGAATCGGCACATCGACTCTTCGAATGTCGTCAGCAGGCGAAACCTCGGATGCTTTGAATTTTGCGAGGTGCTCAGCCCGCTTCAGCACGAGCTTCAAAAGGACTTTGCTCCTGATTCCTATCTTGCGCACCTGATGATCCAATGCAATGGAGAACAGATCGTAAAACGGCGCAACCGCGATCAAACGGCTCACCCTCTTGTCAATTGCAGCAGTCTGTACGGCAATCGCCGCACCCATCGACACGCCAAGAAGGGTTATATCCATACTATGACATTCTGATTCTATTTTATCTATCAATGCGACGACGTCGTGTTTTTCGTAATAGCCGAATGTGCAATAATCTCCTCCGCTGTCACCATGTCTTCGCATATCGATCAGGAAGACGCGCCCGCAAAATCCAGAAAGCTGCTTTGCATAATTCAACCCGCTAACTTTTGAATCCGTTATGCCGTGCAGGTAGATAACCGCGCCGTTATGTTCATTAGAGTCCTGAGGTTTAATTTCCCAATAGCTGAGCGATATGCCGTCTCCCGTCTTTAACAAACCTTCCTTGAAATCCAGCCCTATCTGTGATGGATGACTGAAACCGAATTTTTGTTGATAATATTCCGGGGTTCGTCGATGCGGGAATAAAAGCATCCTCGGTCCGACATAAAGTATGGAAAGAAATGCCGCCAACACGATAGCTGACAACGCAGCAAAGAATGCTATCATTTATGAAATTATCTTATGAAAAATGGAATGAATTTTCAACGAAAGCATTAAAATAAAAAAGGCCGCTCAGTGATGAAAAGCGGCCTTAGAATATCTTCGTACTTTACCGTACTAGAACTTGTAATCCACACCAACCGCAAAAATGTAGAAACCGAATCCTACGCGGGCCTGCAACGCCCAACTGTCACTTAGAAAATACCTGATTCCTGCGCTGCCACCAAGAGTAAACCCGCCAGCTGTCGGGCTGCTTAGTCCCGAGCCGCCGCTCCAAGACCATGTCGCTATTTCGTAGCCGAGAACTAAACCGAGGAACGGATCCCACTTCTTGTTGTCAAGCACAAAGTGGTACATACCGGATACACCGATATCTATGTATGTCCAGGATCCTCCAAATCCAAGTTCATTTTCGCTCCAATGGTAATAATCGAGCAATCCACCGATACCTATGATTCCAGGTCCAACTTCGCCTGGATTTGTTATTCCACGCTCATAATCGGCCCCGAGTGTAAGAGTACTCCCAACACCGCTCAACCCAATATGGACGCCAGCATAGTTCTTTTGGTTCTCAAATTGTGCACTTGCACTTGACGCAAAGAACGCAACCATCATAACCGCAAATAGCCACGTAGAAAGTTTGCGAATCATTGTGTTTCTCCTTTGTTTTTAATTTGTTTCAAATTAGCCCTTACAAAGACAGAATCGAAAAGTCGCGGCAACTTCATGAACCTTATGCTTGCCTCGCTCAGATTTAAGCGAGTCTCGTTATGTGAGTTAGCCGCACTCAATTTCAATAGGATAAAGTTTCTTCTTTTTCACAACAAAAGCAAGTGCTTTCTGAGAAATTGTGATTGAGGTCTCAAAATATTCCATGACCGAAAACGCATGAAGATTCGCCCACCAAGAGGAACGGATCTTAATGGTTCTTGCTTCGTTCCGCGCAGATTAGACGGGGCCCTTCATTTGAATATTTTGCATTCGGCGTGATGGTAATTTAAATTTATAAAAACTTGAATTACGATATTTATCGGTTCGATAAGATCGACTCCACCAATTCCCATCTGTTGAAGCTCGGAGAGGAAGGTTTTCCTGAAGGCACGGTTGTGGTTTCAGACGAGCAGACCTCCGGCCGCGGCAGGCTTGGAAGAAGCTGGGAATCGGAACCGCAAACAAATCTTTTGTTCTCGCTCCTCCTCCGGCCGCATTTTCTCCAGCGTGACGAAGTGTTCATCTTGACTTTCGCGGCGGCAGTCTCCGCTGCAAGAGCTATCGAGAAGGTTGCGCAAGTACAGCCGCAGCTCAAATGGCCGAACGACGTTTTGTTAAACGACAGGAAAGTCTGCGGAATCTTGCTCGAATCGGATTTCGACTTGAACGGCTTGAACCACGTTGTACTTGGCATCGGCGTGAACGTTAATCAGGAAAATTTCTCGCCGGCAATATCTAACCGGGCAATTTCGCTGCGGCAGTTTACCGGAAAAACATTCGACCGCGATGAAATTCTCTTTTCAATCTTGTCGGACTTTTCTTCCGTTTATGAGTCGCTGCAAAGACACGATTTTTATTCGGTCATGAAAAAATGGCGTGATCGCTCCGTCATGTTAGGCGAGAAGATTTCAGTAAGTGTAGCCGGAAACACATTCAATGGCATCTGTGATGGGGTGACGGACGACGGCGCGCTTGTTCTTCGGACTGACGATGGATTGAAAAGATTTACAGCGGGAGATGTAAGTATATTAAAGGCTTGACCGGGAATTCCGCAAAACATGAAAAAACTGTGCTCATCACGTCTCATTTATAATCTTGATTTGAAAAGTTGAGGGAACCCATGCTCCTTTGCATCGATGTAGGAAATACGACAACTCAATTCGGCGTTTATGACACCAAGAAACTGAAACGAGACTACCGTGTCGCCAGCGAAGTTGTCAGGACGGAAGACGAAATCGGCATCGTCGTCTCGTCGCTGTTGCAGCACGACGGAATCAAGCCGCGAAAGGTAAATGGCGTCGGCATTTCATCCGTCGTTCCGAATCTAACAGGTATCCTGGAACGAATGTCGAAAAAATATTTCAATTGCGATCCTCTCGTCATCACTTCCGAGCTGGAATTAGGAATAAGAGTGGACTACGATGAGCCGAAAGCGATCGGCAGCGACAGAATCTGCGTCGCGGTTGCTGGCTTCAAAAAATACGGCGGGCCGCTGATAATTCTTGATTTTGGAACGGCAACCACGTTCGACGTCGTTTCAAAAGACGGAGTTTATCTAGGTGGCGCAATTGCCCCCGGAATCGAAACCGCGGCAGCGGATTTACAACGGCGGGCCGCAAAACTTCCCCGAATTGAATTAAGCTTTCCGGACGAGGTTATCGGCAAGACGACCGTCGCAAGCATGCAGAGCGGAATAATGTTCGGCGCCGTCGATGCCATGGAAGGGATAGTGAGGCGTATAAAGATATCGCTCGGCGCGGAATCGAAAGTCATCGCGACCGGTGGATACTCAAAGATAATTGCGGCGAAGACTAAAGTGATTGACCATATCGAACCGGCTTTGGTTCTCGAAGGGATTCGCATTATTTACAAAGCGAATAAAAAGGAAGCCGGACGCAAAAGATTAGAAAACAATCGTTAGGTTTTAATTGTGATTACGATACCGAAAGTTCCCGAAAAAAACTTCGTCGTTCGCCCGGCGAAAAAGTCGGATTTACCTGCTGTCGTCAAGATGAGCCATGGCGTCAGCGAAATAGAAAATTTCCCGGGCCAAAAAATGAAAGTCGAAGACTTCATCCACTTCACCAAAGGAGATGGCGCGCTGATGCTCGTTGCTGAGTCGAGGGGAACACGTCGAGCTCGATCCCGCAGTGCAGGAGAAGTCGTCGGTTACATAACGGTATACCAGTCAGAGAACTATTTCTATCTCCCCTATGCTGTCACGAAAAAAGGTTGGCGAAGGCACGGTGTCGGCGGTGCATTGCTGGAACGGGTTGAGGCACTGGCTAAAGAGGCAAAGGTGGAGTATATTTTGATGAGCGTTTATGTATACAATTTGAGCGTTCACACTTTTCTGAAGGAGCGTGGATATACAGCGAGCAAGAGACTGATTCAATATTCAAAAATAATTGCGGGCAAAAAGAAAAAATGAGCAAGTCAGCCACGAGGCAGGTATCAAAGCCATCGAAGCGTAAATCACGCAAGAAAGTTCTTTCACGGAGAGGTTCATCCGCACAAGAATCACCGCAGAAATTGATGGTGAGCATCTCGGGACTGCGAGGTATCGTCGGTGAGTCGCTTGTTCCGGAAGTCGTAGTCAAATATGCCAATGCGTTTGCGATGTTCACAGGCCGGAAAAAGATTGTTATCGGTAGAGATGGCAGATATCATGGTGCAATGCTCGCGGAAATTTTAGCCGGGACTCTTGCAGCAAACGGGTGTGATGTTATGGACATAGGTATTTGTCCGACGCCCACCGTTCAACTTGCCGCTGAACATTCCGATACCGCCGGCGGAATTGCGGTGACGGCCAGTCATAACCCGCTTGAGTGGAACGGACTCAAATTTATCAACGATCACGGTGTATTCCTGGATGCCGAAGAAAATAAAAGGCTGTGGTCATACGTAGAGAAAAAAACGAAATATTCCTCTTATGAAACCACCGGCACAATTGAGCATAACGACTTTTTTCTCCGCGACCATATTAGACGCGTGCTTGCCATAAAGTCGGTAGATGTAGAAGCGATTCGCAGGCGTCATTTCAAGGTTGTAGTCGACTGTGTCAACGCGGCAGGATCCATGGTCGTGCCGCAACTCCTGCACGAGCTCGGCTGCATCACCGTAAAGATGAATTGCGACGGCTCAGGAAAATTTCCGAGGAAACCGGAACCGCTGCCTGAAAATTTGACCGAGATAATGCTCGGGGTTAAATCCGAAGGTGCAGACCTAGGAATCGTTGTCGATCCGGATGTCGACCGCCTGGTTCTGATCACCGAGAAAGGTGAACCCTTCAGCGAGGAATATACGATTGCACAGGCAGTGAAATTCATTTTTGAAAAAACGCCTGTTGAGCAGAGGATCGCCGCGGTGAACTTGTCGACGACTCGTGCGGTAGACAAAATTGCTCGCGAACTCGATGGAAAAATCTATCGTTCCGCGGTCGGTGAAATAAACGTCGTGAAGAAAATGAAAGAGATGAATTCAGTCATCGGAGGTGAAGGAAGCGGCGGAGTGATCTTACCGGAAGTTCATTATGGCCGCGACGCACTCGTGGGAATCGGGATCACGCTTCAGCATCTGCTGGAGTTCGGCGGGACGCTTTCCGAGATGAAAAATTCTCTTCCGAAGTTCGAAATCGTCAAAAAACGGATCGCACTTGGCAAGAAGAGCCCCGAGAAGATAATCGCGGCAATCAAGAAGCATTACTCAAAATTTGAGATGAACACGGAGGACGGGCTAAAGATCGACGCTGCCGATTATTGGATTCACCTCCGAAAATCCAATACCGAGCCGATCATCCGAGTTATCGCCGAAGCCGCAACCGAAAAAGAAGCTAGATCCCGCGCAGACGAAATTGAAAACCTGGTGGGAAGTCTCTGATGTCTTATCTCATTCTGATTGCCGATGACAATGTCGACAACATTTTGCTGATCAAGAGAATTTTAAAGCGTTCCAGCTTAAACCTCGAGTTCATGGATGCCGAGACAGGACGCGACGCTATCGAACTCGCCATGAGGAGAAAACCGGATCTGATTTTGCTGGACATGAAAATGCCCAACATGAATGGTTATGAAGCGGCGGCGGCCCTGAGGCTCAGCGAGGGAACGAACACAATCCCTATCATAGCCGTCACTGCACAAGCGATGTTGGGTGACAAGGAACGGGCGCTGCAGGCCGGGTGCAACGAGTATTTGACAAAGCCGCTTGACCCCATCCTTCTAATTGACACTGTAAAAAGATATTTGGCGGGAAAATCCGATGGAGAAAATGACGAAAAAAAATAAAGGTCTTCTCTCTCTCGGTATCGGAGTCGGGAGTGCATGGGCGTTTGCGATCTTGATCGTATTTCTCGCAAACAGGCTTCATCCCAACATGTCGCGAGATCTTCTTATCGATTCCATCTTAATAACAAACATGATTTCGGTTGCGATTTCCTTATTTGCGTTTTCCCGGTACGCCGTGCTTCGGGAAAGACTTCTTGAGTTCATAGCGTTCGCGTTTCTCATCGGCGGTTTCATAAGAATCACCGGAATCATAATATCTGATCTTGGGATCTTCTGGCAAGGTGAGCATGCTTTTTATTTTCAACTCGCAGCATGGCAGGGCGGGGAATTCCTACTCGGATTGATGCTCGCGGTGGGAACACTTTTGGTTTGGATTTTCCCCAAATCTAAATCCGTGCTTCTCGATGTTTTTGCAGCCATCGTAATCGCGTCAATAGTGGTCTTTGTCATCATGTTAGTTTCAAGCAAATACTCCCTGGGCGGACAAATATCATTCGGCAATTTACGCTTGCTGACATTCGCTGCGTCGGGTCTATTTCTGATTTCATTCATCGGGGTCAGTAGAAACTACGTCAGGTATCCGACGCTTTTCAATTATTCGATCAGCATCACTCTATTCCTTCTGACCTTCGCAGGGATGGTCAAATCTTTTTCCTCTTCCGTTACTGATACCGCATCGACGGCTGAGGCGGGGTTGACCTTGATGGCATATCTCATCGGTGCAATCGGAAGTCTTACTGATGTCGGACAAATTTTCAATGAGTACGTCAGGAGTTCTGAAAAAATAAAGGCGGCAAATGAGGAACTGCAAAAATACGAGATCTATATAGAGAAGGTCCCCGATCCGATATTAATCACAAATGAAGATGGAGTGACACTTTACGTTAATCCCGCCTTTGAGGAGAATTTCGGATATTCACTTGCAGAAATGAAGAAGAAAGGATTTTACGATATCTATGATGCGGATGATAGAGAAAAAGCTGCGCAGCACGTCGGTCCGGTAAATGACGGGACAGGCGGGGAATTAGAGCTGACGCTGGTAAAGAAAGACGGGCAGAAGATAGACTCGCTTTTGAATTCGGCGCCTATCATCATAGACGGCAAGCGGCTCGGAAGGATAACAATTTATAGAGACATAACGAGAAGAAAACAGCTTGAACATCGCAACCAGGTTCTCAGTGCCGCGGTTGAGAATACTGATGAGGCGATCTCGTTGACGGATCCGGGTGGACGCGTTACCTTCCTGAACTCGGCGGCAGAAAAACTCTTCGGCTACACCCTCGAGGATTTGCCCAGGGGAAGCCTGTGGGCGCTGGTTTCCCCGGGGTTCGGGTACACGAACGCAAGGGAGATCTATGTTCGGACCGTCCGCAGCGGGACCTGGCGGGGCGAAGTCCTGAACCGTAAGAAGGATGGAACAGAGTATTACATATCATTAAGCACAAGCTCGATCAAGGATAACAACGGGAAAGTCATTGCATTGGTCGGGATCTGCGAGGATATCACCGAGAAAAAATGGGAAGAGAGGAGAAAGGAAGCCGTCTACCGTGTGGCACAGCTGGCAATTTCAAGCGGAAGACTCTCGGAGCTTGCGCAGTCGGCGGTGGAGCTTCTCGCAGAAATTCTCAACGCACCCCTCGCGGTCATGTATTCATACGATGAGAAAAATATTACGCTTGAATTAATCGCTCAGCACAACGCATTGAGAAAGAATCTAAATTTTCCGATTCTCCAGAGATTGGAGACCGAGCCCGGAACCGATGCAACCAGAGCAGCAAAATCCTGCGCCACAATATTTGGCGGGCAGCTCTCCGACACTGAATTCTCCCTATTCGAAGACGAGCCGCTGTTCCATGATGCTAAGGGCATGGTGAGCATACCTCTCCTAAGCTCAGGGGAGCTTATCGGCGTCATCCAATACGTGACGACAGTTGCCGAAGGCGGCATTAAGCATGAGATGAACTTAGCCGAAGTCGCAGCATCTGAGCTCGCAGTCGGCATACAGAGGCTGAGGCTGGCGTCAAAGATTGCCGAGCAGGCTGATCAGCTTGAAAAAATATTTGCCAGCGCCGCCGAAGGGATAATGCTCGTAAACAGACTGGGCAGAATATTACTCATGAACGAAGGCGGGAAAGAAATATTTGGAATCAAAGATGTTCCGGAAATCAAGTTTGGGCAATATACCGAAATTTTCGGAATGCGCATGTTAGATGGTTCCCGCCTTCCCGAAAACATTAATCCCGTGAAATTGGCCGCGCTCGACGGAAAGAATGTCCGGAATTTCGAGTTTACTATTACGCGCTTTGGAGTAGTGAGGGTGCTCTCGATAACCGTTTCACCTTTGATCGATCCGAGCGGCAGTCTCAGCGGAGCAGTTGCAATTTTCAGCGACATCACCGATCGAAAAAAGAACGAGGAGAGAATCGCTTACCAGGCAATGCTTCTCCGGGAAGTGAACGACGCAATAATCGCCGCCGACCGGAAGGGAAAAATCACTTCGTGGAATCCAGCGGCAGAGAGATTATACGGCTGGAAATCCGAAGAGGTCATCGGGTTGCCGTATGATGATGTGATCCAATCGGGTTATAAAGGAGTCACGCGTGATGAAGTGGCGCTCGAAAAAAACAACTTGTGGCGCGGTGAAGTGATCAATTATTCCAAAGGAGGAAAAGAACTTTACATTGACTCTTCGGTAGCCATGGTGCGGGACTCCGGCGGAGCTTCCACCGGAACCGTATCAATAAATAGGGACATTACCGAACAGAAGAAGAATGAAATTGCAATCAAGAAGCAGAACAAAAGACTTTCGGTGATCAATAGAACGGCATTTGCTGTAAGAGATGCCTTAGATGTCTCGGAGATCTTGAATAAGAGCTTGACGCGGTTACTCGAGTTTGAGGATGTCTCCGCGGCGGCAATTTACTTATTGAATGAGAGATCGGAAAATCTGGAGCTTACGGCATCGCTAGGATTCAGTCAACGTTTCGAAAAAGACCAACAGACTCCTAAATCTACCGAGGGTCTGTTTTCCGAAGTAATGAACCATGGCGAAGCAATGATTTTTCCGGAAATAGAAAAAGCTCTTGACCGCTCGGACATTTTTAAAACCCTTGCGGAAGAAACAATGACGTCTGCAGTGATCATCCCGATTATCGGAACCCGCAAGGCACACGGAGTGCTCGTCACTGCAGCAAAAGAAAAATCCGATGTCACTCAGACCGACAGAGAATTTCTTATGATGGTGTCGCGCGTGATCGGCGCTGCAGTCGAAAATGCCTTCCTATACTCGGATGTGCTGGAGAAATCCAAGGAGCTTGAAGACTCTAACGAACAACTGAGGATGTCGAAAGTCTGGGTCGAAGAAGCCAATGCACAGCTTGTTCAGGCAAATCAGCAGCTTGAAGACGCGAGCCGCCTGAAAAGCCAGTTCCTCGCTAATATGAGCCACGAGCTCCGTACGCCTCTAAATTCAATTATAGGCTTTACAAACTTAATCTTGACCGACGATGCTCAGCCTCCGACCGGGGACCAAAAAGAAGGCTTGGACATCGTTCTCAGAAATGCGAAGAATCTCCTCGCTCTCATCAACGATATCCTTGATCTATCAAAGATAGAAGCCGGTCGAATGACAATTGCCCCTGAAGAATTTAAGATAGACGCCGTCGTCAATGACGCGCTTACAACCGTTGAGCCTCTCATCGGCGACAAGCCCGTCAAGCTGCTCGGTGAAATTGATTCTGCAGTGCCGGCGATCCAATCCGATCCCGCGAGAATAAAACAGATTATCCTGAACCTTCTAAGCAACGCGGCAAAATTCACGGATGAGGGTCACATAAAGGTTGCGGTGAAAATGCTTGATCAAAACTTCGTGAGTGCCGCGGTGGAAGACACCGGGACCGGAATCCCTCCGGAATTTCTCGAGGTCGTATTCGAGGAATTCAGACAGGTGGACGGGTCGAATACCAGGAGACATGGTGGTACCGGCCTGGGGCTGGCAATCTCACGAAAGCTGGCGCGGATGCTCGGCGGAGATTTGACTGTCCGAAGCGAAGTCGGCAAAGGTTCGACTTTCACATTGACCATTCCTTTAGTTTACCTTCCCATCGAGAAAACAAAAGCGGAAGAACAGGTTCAAGCTGCCCCTTCGACCTCGGCTTCCGAAGGAGCCGTTGCGCGGGCGGGCAACTTGGTGGTGTGCATTGACGATGACCCGGAAGTTCTTCTTCTTTTGAAGAACCACCTGGTTTCAGAGGGGTTCGAATTCTATGGCGTAACTGATTCGAGAAACGCCGTCGATACTGTTCGTCAATTCAGGCCGGTTCTTGTTACGCTTGATATCATGATGCCGAACAAGGACGGCTGGCAAATTCTCCAGGAATTGAAATCGGATCCCGACCTCAAAGATATTCCTGTCATCATCCATACCGTCGTTGACAATAAAGCACTTGCAGTTTCGCTCGGCGCCGAATCATACCTCATCAAACCCGTCCAACCGGAGAAAATCATATCTGTAATCAGAAAATATACCGGGACAGACGAAGGAGAAATACTTGTCGTCGACGACAACGAAGATTTCACAAACTTTCTCCGCAATTTGCTGGAGAAAAGTAAATTTACAATATACACGGCCCGGAACGGTGTTGAGGCTATTAAGCTTTTACATAGGGAAATCCCGCGGCTTGTTTTCCTCGATTTGCTAATGCCCGAAATGGACGGTTTTGAAGTCGTCGAGAAAATGTATGAAGATGAAAAACTGAAAGAAGTCCCGATCGTTGTCCTGACGGCGAAGGAAGTCACGAGAGACGAACGGGCCAAACTCAACTCAAAAATAAAAAATGTCGTCAGAAAAGAAGGCCTCACGAGAGAAATTATTTTGCGCGAGGTTAACAAATTCATACAACGAAAAGTCGAGCGAGCTTGAATTCACTTTACCATTTAATAAGACCATGGACGAGCGGCAAAAAATATTAGCGGTTGACGACGCACCGGACAATTTGATTCTCCTTGACAAGCTGTTGAAGCGCCGGGGATTCGATGTAGTTAACGCATCAAGTGGAAAGGAATGCTTGTCGAAAAGTATTTCCGAGCACCCCGACCTGATCATTCTTGACGTGGCTATGCCCGAGATGAGCGGATTCGAAACGCTTAAACATCTCCGGGAAAATGAAATCACGAAAGGCATCCCGGTCATAATTTTGACCGCAAACTCCAAGGACGCGAAAAGCATCGAAGAAGGTTTTACACTCGGGGCAGACGAATACCTGACGAAACCCATAGAACAGGATGAGTTGATCGCAAGAGTCAGATCGATACTCCGTGCGGTCAAAGCGGAACAAGATCTCGAGCAGTTGAAAGCCGATTTCCAGTCTATGCTGGTTCACGATCTCCGCAGCCCGCTGTCCGTGATCATCGGAGTTCTTGAGTTGGCTGCAAACGGAGAGTTCGATAAGAATCCTGTTGACCTGAAGGAATTCCTGGGGTCCGCTCTGGATACTTCTCAAAAGATGCTGACCTTAATAAACGACATTCTCGATGTCGCGAAGCTAGAGGCCGGCAAACTCCAGTTAAACAAACAGCCGAATGATTTCAATGTGGTAGTCGGCAGCGCCGTAGCCCGGTTGAAGGTTCTCGCGCGAGAAAAAGAAATTTCATTGACAATTCGAGAGGAAAAAAATATCCCCATCTGCGAATTCGACAGCGGAAAACTCGAACAGGTCGTGACGAATCTTGTAAGCAATGCCATTAAGTTTACCCCAAAAGATGGAACAGTAAACATCAGAACTTACGTCAAGCACTTTGACGACGAAGTCCCCGGATTGAAGGGCGATTATGCCGCGTTAGATGTCGAAGACACGGGCGTTGGAATTTCGTCAGATGAGATACCGCTTATTTTTGATCGTTATAGACAAGTCAAGAGTGCACAGGCATCAAAGCAAAAAGGTACCGGGCTAGGTCTCACGATTGTCAAACGCGTGACGGAAGCCCACGGCGGAAAAGTATTTGTCGAATCTTCTTTAGGTAGAGGGACGAGATTTAGCGTCGTCATACCGCTGAGCGGCGAGAAAAAGTAAGGCAAATTAGAATTCCCTCAGCTAAGTTCTAAGGGTTAAACATATTCTTCTGTAGAACCATTTTGAAAATGATCGGGAAACGAATCTTTGATTGACGTTCGTCCACTTTTGAGATTGTCCATGGTGCAGGGAATCGGCGCTGCACGACTCCGCTCACTCGTAAACCATTTCGGGGATCCGGAATCGGTTCTCAATGCGACCGAACGCGAGTTGATCAATGTCGACGGAATTGACCGCGCACTTGCCCGAAGAATCATATCAGAGGAGGATTTCGAAGAGAAAATACAGCTTCAGCTTTCCAGGCTCAACAAGTCGGAAGCGAGAATTGTAACTTTTTGGGACAAGGAATATCCGGAGAATCTGAAAAAAATCTATGACCCACCGGTGATGCTTTTCGTCAGAGGCCAGCTATCGAGCTCCGACAAGTATTCGATTGCTGTTGTCGGAACCAGAAATCCGACACCTTACGGCAGGCACGTGGCGGAAAAATTTTCGGCTGAAATTGCGGAATACGGAATTGTGGTCGTCTCGGGTTTGGCTCGAGGTATCGACACGATCGCCCATGCGACAACAGTCCGCTCGGGTGGAAGAACAATTGCGGTTCTCGGGAGCGGCGTGGACGTCATATATCCCAGCGAGAACAAAAGACTCGCCGAACAAATATTTGTCAGCGGTGCAATCATTTCCGAATACTACATGGGTTCAAAACCGGACGCGGTCAATTTCCCGCGCCGAAATAGAATCATAAGCGGGATTTCACTCGGGACAATTTTAGTCGAGACCGCCGCGGATGGCGGCGCGATGATTACTGCAAGCTTCGCACTCGATCAGAACAGAGAAGTGTTCGCTGTTCCAGGACAGATATTTGAAAGAAAATGTGAGGGCACAAACAAGCTCATACAAGAAGGCCGGGCAAAACTCGTCGGGAATATCGCTGACGTCGTGGATGAGCTTCGCTACAAACTCAAACCTATTTTGAAGGACCAGCAGAGACCTCCCGCAAAGATACAACTCTCGATATTCGAACAAAAAATATTCGATGCCATATCCGACGATCCTGTTCATGTTGATGTCCTCGCCGACAAATGCGAAATTTCAACATCCGATATACTGGTACAATTGCTCAGCCTCGAATTGAAAGGAGTTGTTAAGCAATTGCCGGGTAAGTATTTTATAAAATGCGGATGACGTGAGAGGCGCCAAGTATTTGAGAAGCAATGTTGAATTCTATACTCAATGTTCCTTGCGCTTCACTTATCGATCATATTAAATGAAAAGGAATTGAATGATAATCGTTACCGGCGGAGCGGGATTCATCGGAAGCGCAATAGTCTGGAGATTGAACCAGCTCGGAAATGACAATATCATCATCGTTGACAACTTAGGAACCGACGAAAAATGGAGGAACTTGGTTCCACTAAAATTCCGTGACTACATAGAGAAGGATGACTTCCTTGATCTCATCGCGAACAGCAAACTGGGCATGCGGCATGGCAAAAACAAAGTCGATGCAATCATACACATGGGTGCATGCTCCTCGACGACGGAGCGAGACGCGACCTTCCTTATCCAGAATAATTTTGAATACACAAAGCAGCTTGCGATTGCCGCAGACAAATTGAGTGCGCGTTTCATCTATGCCTCAAGCGCAGCGACATACGGCGACGGAACGGGCGGGTTCGACGACAATGAGAAAAAAATAGATCGGCTTCGACCGCTCAACATGTACGGCTATTCAAAGCAACTTTTTGACAAATGGGCGTCCCAAAACGACATGTTCGGCAGAATCGTGGGATTAAAATATTTCAATGTCTTTGGTCCTAACGAGTACCACAAAGGCGATATGCGCTCCATGGTGCTGAAAGGTTTCGAGCAAATAAAATCTTCCGGAAAGATAAAGCTCTTCAAATCCTATCGGAAAGATTACAAAAACGGCGAACAGGTGCGCGATTTCTTGTATGTGAAAGATGCAGTCGAGATGACCCTCTTCTTTCTGGAAAATCGCGATGCGGGCGGTTTGTTTAATATCGGGAGCGGAGCTGCAAATTCATGGAACGGTTTGGCATCTGCGATTTTTAAGTCGCTGGGTAAACCTAAAAAGATTGAGTATATAGAGATGCCCGACGCCATAAAAGAGAAATATCAATATCACACCTGCGCGGACATCTCTAAGCTGCTTGAAGCAGGTTTTGTAAAGCCATTGACAAGTCTCGAAAATGCCGTATCGGATTACGTGAAGAATTACCTGATGAGTGAAAAGAGACTAGGAGAGTAAGATTTTCGTTATTTGCACTCCTTCACCTGTCGTGTTAAATTGTAACTGAAGAAATTTAAATCTGCGTATTTTGGGAAGAATTTAAGCTTTCTCCAAGTTCGCGAATGCATAATCGGGGCAGTAGCTCAGTTTGGGAGAGCGCCAGAATCGCACTCTGGAGGTCGGGGGTTCGACTCCCCTCTGCTCCACGCTTCAAAGTTCATTGGTTCGTTGCCAATGATCGTCAGAGGATTATTGTTGTCCTTTGAAAATTGAATAGAGTTCTTTGAGGTCAAGTCCTGTGCAACGGAAGGTTGCCGAACCCCGCCAGGTCCGGAAGGAAGCAACGGTAAGCGTATTGACCGTGTGACACAGTAAGCTTGACCTCAAAAAAAATTCTGATCTATTTTTTCGATAGCCTGGGAAGTCGCGGGCTAAAAAAGTTTTTTCACTTACTGGTACAAAGTTGTTTAATAAACACGGCGCATTCGGCCAAACACGGGAAATCAAAATAGAATTTATAACTCTGTTAGGCCTCATTGCCGCCTTTTTTCCAGATTATTCAGATTCAAATTTCGGGAATGAAACCTTCCCGTATCGGTACGACGGTGTCGTGCCTGAAAAATTTTTAAAATTATTTTTTAAAACCGTTGGAGTCGTAAGAGACTGCGTCCGGAGTTTTAGCCCCCATTGGAAGGTTGCCTGTGGGGAGAAAAGTGTAATGTATTATCCAGAAGAATCGTCCGGGGACCAATTCAAAGAAAATCATAATTTGTCTTTAGTTGTCCTATTCTTTTCATTTGCCCGTGATGGGTATACATTCAAGAAGAATGGAACCTCCAAATGGAGCCATTCGGGAAAAGACGAGAATCCCCATCTTAAATGTTTACATCACTACTCTGGAAGAACACCGTTGAGCCGGCACCAAACCAGCCGCAATTCGGCCTGCAGCCTCCCTCCGCTTAAAGAGATAGGTCATTATGAAAAAGGAGATTATTATTAATGAGACTGCCGATCAGATCCGTATTGCTATTACAGAGGACGGCAGGCTCGCGGAAATTTTTGTCGAGTCGCCCGGAAAAGAACGGATGGTGGGAGATATCCACCTCGGTAGGATCGCCAGGGTTATGCCCGGAATCAGGGCGGCTTTTATCGACATCGGTCAAAAGCAAGATGCGTTTCTGCATTTTTCGGACATAGATCCGAATACAAGCGAATATTCTTCGCTGATAGGCGACGAAGAACCTGAAATCGACGACGGAGAGGACGACGATGAGGGTGTCGCTGTTCCGACAACATCCGGGCCATCCGGATCTCAGAATGGTTCCCGCCAACCTGAACGGACCCCTTCGGGGCAAACAATGCAGAGGCCGCAGCGACCCTCACAAAGGGAAATACATCTCGAGCGCGGACATAGCATCATAGTCCAGGTTACAAAGGAGCCCATAGGGAAAAAGGGCGTCCGCGTGACGAGCAAGGTTTCCCTCCCGGGAAGATATTTGGTGCTTCTTCCATTTGATGGACGGATAGGTGCGTCAAAGAAGCTTTACAACTTTAAGGAAAAAAAGAGACTCAAGAGAATTGTAAGAAGTATGCTTCCTGAAGGCTTCGGTCTCATTATAAGAACGGTGGCGGAGGGGAAAGACGAGGAACTTCTAAAAAACGATCTAGAACAACTCATAAAAACCTGGCGTGAGATCGAGAAGAGTGTAAAGACCGATCAACCACCGGTATTGCTCTACAAAGATTTGTCCACCGTTTCAAGCGTCATCAGGGACCTCTTCAACAATGAAGTTCAGAGAGTCGTGACTGATTCGCGCCGACTCTACAAGGAGATCACTACTTACGTAAAGTGGTTTTCCCCTACACTAGCCGATAAAATCGAATTCTATCGCGGCAGGACGCCTATCTTTGATGTCTTTGGGGTTGCCAAAGATATGCAGGAGTCACTCGGAAGACGAGTCGCATTGAAATCAGGCGGATATCTTGTCATAGATACAACCGAGGCGATGACTGTCATCGATGTGAACAGCGGACGATACGCTGCGAACAAGGAACAAGAGCAGAACTCACTTCGTACAAATCTTGAAGCCTCACGCGAGATCATAAGGCAACTCAGACTGCGCGACATCGGAGGAATAATCGTGGTCGACTTTATCGATCTGGAGGAGGAGCGAAATAAGAGAAAGGTCTATGACGAACTCAGGAGAGAGTTCCGTCATGACAGGGCAAAGGCAACTGTTCTTCCAATGACGGAGTTCGGACTGGTCCAAATTACGAGACAAAGAATCCGCCAGAGCATTATGCAATCATTTAGCGAGACGTGTCCGGTATGCGCGGGAACCGGCATAGTCCAAAGCAGGGCAACGATTCTTACGGAGATATCCGCCTGGCTGGGAAGATTTAAATCCGAAGGCCGCGGCCGCAGGATCAAGCTTGCCGTAAGTCCGTACATCGCATCTTATTTGAAAGAAGGCAAGCCAAGCCATATAATGAGTTTGATGTGGAAAAACAAAATTCTGATAAAATTAGAACCGAATCCCACGTTGCCCGTAAATACATTCAAGATATTCTCCATATCCGAGAAAAGAGATATAACCGAGGAATTTAGAAGTTAATTGGTGTTGAGTCGCCATTAAGGACGCGGATTACACTACGACGGCAACGACCAAATGGAATTATCAGCTGCAGCAATCTTTTTAAAGCGGGATAGTGGAACGGTAAAGACAGAGTCTTTATTTTACAGGAAGAACCATATCAAAAAAAGAAACTCGATTTTTCCGAATTTTTAAAAGCTTAGGTGCGATCGATGAACAACCATGAGATCAAGATGTATCCTAAGAAAAGGATTGCCCTTGTGGCCCATGATAACAAGAAAAAAGAATTGCTGGAATGGGCGGAATATAACAAGGACATATTGAAGCAGCACGAACTTTTTGCGACCGGCACATCGGGCAAAATGGTCTCGGATGCGACCGGCATGAAAATAAAGAGAATGCTCAGCGGTCCGGTCGGCGGCGATCAGGAAATCGGCGCTAGAATCGCCGAGGGCAAGATCGATATTCTGATTTTCTTTTGGGACCCGCTCGAGCCCCAGCCTCATGATCCCGATGTGAAAGCCTTGCTGCGTATAGCGGTGCTGTGGAACATACCCGTAGCATGCAACAAGGCTTCCGCAGATTTCCTGATCTCATCTTCATTGTTTCACTCCGAATACAAAAGAAAAGTGATCTTGAATGTCAGGTAAATAACCGCATCTTTCAATTTTCTCAGCGAGTTAATAAATTTTAGTTCGAAAAATTAATTAAAAGGAGTCAGTGTATGCGAATCGGAATTCTAACCGGCGGCGGTGATGTCCCGGGTTTAAATCCCTGTATCAAGGCGGCGGTCTATCGAGCCGAAGATGCAGGTGTTGAAATTTTCGGAATAAGACGCGGCTGGGCTGGATTGTTATATTACAATTTGGATTCAAAAGATAATAATGAATGGATTATTTCGCTTAACAAACAGAACACTCGGACAGTTGACCGGTCCGGCGGAACATTTCTTCATACCTCGAGAACAAATCCGGGTAAAGTAAAACCGAAAGATGTTCCTGAATTTCTCAAAGATCCCAAGAGTCCCGCAAAGAAAGATGACCCTCCTCTCGATTTCACACCTCACGTGCTGAAGGTTCTCGAAAAGTTGAAGATTGACGCTCTTCTTCCGATCGGTGGAGACGACACACTGAGTTTCGGAGTCCGACTTCATAAAGAAGGTTTCCCTGTTGTGGCGATTCCCAAAACTATGGACAACGACGTGTATGGAACTGACTATTGCATCGGTTTTTCAACCGCGGTGACTCGAAGCGTAAATTTCATAACGGCGCTGCGAACACCCGCAGGCTCGCATGAGCGTATTGCTGTCGTCGAGCTTTTCGGAAGAAATTCCGGTGAGACATCATTGATTTCTGCGTACTTAGCCGGTGTCGATAGAGCAATTATCTCCGAAGTGCCATTCGATCCTGAGAAGTTAGCAAAACTCCTTCTCGATGATAAGAAAAGGAATCCGAGCGACTACGCGATCATGACCATCTCAGAAGGCGCTCAAATGACTGCCGGCAAAATTATCGAATATGGTGAGGCGGATGCATATGGGCACAAAAAACTCGGAGGCATCGGGCAAATTACGGGTGATGCGCTCAAACAGATAACCGGTTCAGATATTATTTACCAACAGGTGGCTTACCTCATGCGTAGCGGCGAACCCGACGCGTTGGACAGAATGGTTGCTATAAGTTATGCGAACTTGGCGACAGATCTGGTAATAAGAAAAGAATTGGGTAGAATGGTTGCCTTAAGAGAAGGCAAATATACACACATACCTCTCAGTAACATCACAGAAGGCTTGAAGCGAGTTGACGTTGGCGAACTTTATGATGCGGAATCCTATAAGCCAAAAGTCGCTCACATTCTCAACAAGCCGATGTTCTTATACTAAGAATCAAACTAAAGGATATCTTACGGCGGAACGGAAGGTTTTTGTTCCGCCTTTTTTCTTTTCGGAAAAGTCTGGGGACTACAGGTCAAGAACCAAGTCCAGCCTCTTATCGCGACATTCGCGGCTTATTCTCGGCCTTCGCACTCTCAATCATTTTAACTCATGCGCGCTCCAGTGGTTCTCAATTGTCTCGTGAACTTCGTGCGTACCAACTTTCAGCCAGGCATGACTTCGCCGAGTGATATCTGATGGATAGGCTTGTCTCCTGTCCTAAAATGCCCAAAAAGGGGTAGATGTCCTTCTCTCTGTTGAATTATTCAACGAGGAACTAGTTGGTGTACTTCTTTTTTCGGCGATTTTTCAACTCCTTCAGCGTTGACAATTGGCACTATTCTTGCCCCACTAACGCTTGACGATTTTTGAAAATTCCGTATCAATACAAATAGCATAAAAAAGGAGAATTAAGCTATGAGGAAAATGATTTCTATCAGTTTGTCGGTATTATTCCTCACAGTTGGGTTGGCTTTTCCTCAGGCATCCGCACCGAAGCCGGGCATCCAGGTTGTCGGCATGACACCTTATACCCTGACGCAGGTTTATGGCTCCAAAGGAAGCTCGATGTATGCCACGACAGGCTTGAATACTGTCGGAGAGAAGACAATCGTCTACCTGCAGGCGATCGATTCGGCAGGAGGCACAATCCAGTCGGTAACATGGTCGGTTGTTGATCCACAAGGCAGCCAAGCGCAGATAGACAGCGCAAGTGCCCCATTCACCACCATTACCGTTGATACGACCGGACAGTATACAGTTCATCTTTCAATAACCACTCAAGGCGGATCAGCAAGCGCTTCCACTGTAATTACTTCTGCAAATTATGTGGGTGTCGGCACGATGGGCATTGCGACAAATGACACCATGAGTGCTGATACTAAGTTTGCTAATTTCCCGCAGTGCGCATACTGCCATGAGTTTCTCAGCCCGTCAACGGACAGGACGGCTGATGCTCCTCATTGGTCGCAGACCGAGCACGCGGGCATGTTTAAGAATGGGATCAATGGTCACGTCAGTTCACATTATGGCTCATCCTGCATGAAGTGCCACACCACCGGCTACAATCCCAACGCCGCGAATGGAAACTTTGCGGACATCAAGAATCGGGTTGGATGGACATTCCCAACCGTACTTAACGACAGCAACTTCGCTCATCTGTTCCGCACCTCTCCTGCACTCGCACAGTTAGGAACCATCGGGTGCGAGAGCTGTCATGGCCCTGGCGATCAGCACGAGGGCGATCCGACGAAAATATCGGTGTCCCTCGGCTCTTCGGTATGTTTGCAGTGCCACGACTCACCTCCGAATGAGATCGAAGGAAGAATGTGGATGAACAGCCCGCACGACAGCGGAATGGCTGCGATACAAGCCGAAGAATCTCTCGTAAACAGCGGCTCATCAACATGCGGGCAATGTCATAACGGTGGAGGGTTTGCAGACTACGCTCTGGGAAATTCTCTTCAATCGATGTACAGCCCGCTCCCATTGACATGCGCCGGGTGCCACGATCCTCACGATGCATCGAAACCGTACCAGCTTAGAAAAGTCACTGCCGACACGTTGACGAACGGATTTGAAATAACCGAAGGCGGAGTTGGACAGCTTTGCATGAATTGCCATAGATCTCGCTCGAGCGCCACCGTGGCGGTCGCAAAAGGCTGGTCTTCTCACTATGGACCACACGAGGGACCACAAACCGATCTGTTCTTCGGTCAGAACGGATATCAGTTCGGCGACAACACGATTACGGGTCTTAACACGCATGCACAACTTGCCGACGCGTGCGTAACATGTCATATGGCAACCGACACGCTTGATGCGAAAGCGAAAAACCTGCTGGGCGGCCACACATGGAAAATGAGCGGACCAGACAGCACGGGCAATCAAGTCGACAATACAACAGCGTGCCAGTCCTGCCACGGACCGATCACAGATTTTGATCAGATTCCCGCTCCTTATGACTATGCCGGCATCGCCAACGGCGGACCGATTCCAGGAGTTCAGACCGAAGTGGATTCTCTGCTGAGCAAGCTCGCCTCCATACTTCCTGACTCATTGGTCAATGGAACCATTAGCTCAAGTGGTGCCAAAGCTCTCACGCAGAATCAATTGGGCGCATATTGGGATTACCTGCTGGTTATTAAAGATGGAAGCCATGGCGTTCACAACGCAAAATATACTTTTGCATTGTTACAAAGAGCGCTCGGTCAGCTCACCGGAGTGAAAGTTGTAAGCGACAATAGGCCACGATCTTACGCTCTGGAACAAAATTACCCAAACCCGTTTAACCCGACGACCACAATAAATTTCTCGGTCCCCAAGACAGGGATGGTCAACGTCTCGGTTTACAATTCGATAGGACAGCTAGTCAAGGTATTGAGTAACGACAACTACGTTCCGGGCACGTACCAGATAACATGGAACGGTGCGAATGGTGCAGGAACTCCAGTTGCCAGCGGAGTGTATTTTTACAGGTTAGCTGCAAAAGATTACACCAACACGATGAAAATGGTATTTCTCAAGTAAAACGAGAGATGGATAAGCACCACCAATCCCGCAAAGGCATAACCTTTGCGGGATTTTTTATTTTAGAACGCATTCTCTATTACTCGAATCCTGGTCTCACTTCGTCTAATCTCCACAACCACAACATCAAATCTGAACTCATAGTCCTCAAGGTTTCGTTCCGCAATATACCCTTCGGCCACTTTGCGTATCTGATCCTGTTTCTCCGAATTCACGGCCTCTTCCCCGGTTCCATAAGTATCGCCCGTTCTTGTTTTGACTTCACAGAACGAAATGAGCTTTCCCCTCCTTACGATGATATCGATTTCACCGTGGCCGTATCTGAAATTTCTTTCGACTATCTCGAATCCATGACGGCTCAGGAACTCTGCCGCAAGATTCTCCCCCCTTGCACCCACAAGTTTATTCGACATCGTTTTCTTAAAGGGCAATAGAAAAACTTCTGCGGTGTATCGGTGAAAACCCACGCTCGCGAATCGCTTGCAGATGCTCGGCAGTCAGGTATCCTTTATTTTTATCAAAGAAATAGCCGGGAAAATCCTCTGAATAGCCGTACATCAACGCATCTCGTGAAGTCTTTGCGAGGATAGACGCCGCAGCGATTGAAAAAACATCCCGATCACCCTTGATAATGGAGACGCATGTGAAATTTCTTAGGTTCAAGAATTTTCCGTCGATCAGAACAACTTGCGGCTTGATCTTCAGCGACTCGATTGCTCTTAATACTGCAAGCCGCGTCGCATTTAAAATGTTTATCGAATCGATTGTTCCATTAGTGATATGAGCCACCGAGAAGTCAAGTGCGCTGTCTTTGATTATTGCCGCTACGGCTCCGCGTTGTCTCTCCGGAATTTGTTTGGAATCGCAAACGCTTCCGACAATCTCTCCGGACAAATTTTCGATCCGGGTCCTATGAAAAATTACGGCAGCTGCTGTTACTGGTCCTGCTACAGGTCCCCTTCCGGCTTCATCGACGCCCGCAACATATTCCACGCCCTCCCGTAAGAACATTCTTTCTAACTCGACCGTGGGGAATTGCTTCATTTCGCACCTAATTTAACTAATATTCCTGAGATTATTCCCCGGCATTTCTCAATCTACGGTTGATAATTGAGGCGCCGTTTGTTAAGATACTATCGTGAAAATGACACTGGCAGCGTGTCTGATATTTTTTTTCTTCTGCAGTGCTTATGGCAGCAGGAAAATTTTACTGATACGCGTCGATCGAACGATTAATCCTGCTACGGCAGAATATATAATCAACTCCATCTCGAAGGCTGAAGCTGAACATGTTAGTGCGTTGGTGATTGAAATGGATACCCCCGGCGGATTGCTCGAAGCTACAAGAAAAATCGTTCAGGGGATTCTCGGTTCGTCCGTTCCTGTAATTGTCTACGTTGCGCCGAGCGGTGCACGAGCGGGCTCTGCTGGTGTTTTCATTACCCTTTCCGCAAATATCGCTGCCATGGCGCCGGGCACCAACATAGGTGCAGCGCATCCTGTTGGTGCGGGAGCGGAGGACACATCCTCCGTGATGTCGGAGAAAGTGACGAATGACGCAGCGGCGTTTGTCAGGGCAATCGCGCAGAAGCGGCATAGAAACGTAACGTGGGCTGAACGCGCGGTCCGCCGCAGCATATCGAATTCAGAATCGGAAGCTCTCAAGCAGAAAGTTATCGATTTGATTTCGCCAAACTTGGACAGCCTCTTGAAAGGAATCGATGGGAAAATGGTCGAGACGAGTGAAGGCTCAATTAAACTGGAAACTGCGGATGCGCAAGTGGAATTTGTGCCTATGAATTGGCGCGAGAAATTCCTGGGAACGATAAGCGACCCGAATATCACTTATATTCTCATGATGATCGGCGTTTTCGGAATTATGTTCGAGCTTTTCAATCCGGGCGCCATATTACCCGGTGTCGTCGGCGCAATTTCCCTCATACTCGCGTTCTATTCTTTTCAGACGTTGCCTATAAATTATGCCGGCCTCGCATTGATAGTCCTGGCGATCATTCTTTTCATTGCCGAGGTCAAAGTGATGAGCCATGGTCTCCTTGCTATCGGAGGAATCATCTCATTATTTCTTGGTTCGGTGATGTTGATCAGCTCGCCGTTTGAAGTCGCAAGCGTTTCGCTAAGCGTTATAGTAACTACAGTCATCGTAGCTGCAGCCTTCTTCCTTGGAATAATCGGTCTCGGTTTAAAAGCCCAACGGAAGAAATCTGCAACGGGCATCGAAGGAATGATCGGCGAGGAAGGAGCAGTTATCTCGGAGATCAGACCCGGAACAGTCGGCCAGGTTCTCGTTCACGGAGAAATATGGAAAGCCTCTTCCGACGAAAAGCTGAAAGCTGGTGAGAAAGTTGAAGTCGAATCATTTTCAAGCTGGATCTTAAAAGTTAAACCAAAAAAGTAGAGGGTTGTATGGAGTCAAGTTCCCTGTTAACCATTGTAATAATAGTTGCAATTTTCTTGTTTTTCCTCGCAGTGAGTGCAATCAAAATTTTGAGAGAATACGAGCGCGCAGTGATTTTTAGACTCGGGAGGCTTCTGGGATCGAAAGGACCGGGCTTGATCATTCTCATACCGATAATCGATAAGATGGTACGCGTGAGTTTAAGAACCATCGCCTTAGATGTTCCGCCGCAGGATATCATTACGCGCGACAACGTTTCCATAAAAGTCAGCGCCGTAATTTATTTCAGAGTGATCGACGCAAAGAAAGCAATTGTCGAGGTGGAAGATTATCTGTTCGCCACGAGCCAGATGTCGCAGACAACTCTGCGCAGCATCCTCGGTCAGTCGGAACTCGACGATCTGCTGTCGCAGCGCGACAAGATAAACAAGGAGCTACAGGGAATTATCGACAGCCACACTGAGCCGTGGGGAATAAAAGTATCGAATGTCGAAGTCAAACAAATCGACCTGCCGCAGGAGATGCAGCGGGCGATGGCGAAACAAGCCGAAGCGGAGCGCGAGAGGCGCTCGAAAGTCATTGCGGCAGAAGGCGAATTCCAGGCTTCACAGCGTCTGGCGGATGCCGCAAAAATCCTGAGCGATCAGCCGAGTGCACTGACGCTTCGTTACCTCCAAACTTTACGAGAGATTGCAACGGAAAACAATTCAACCACGATTTTCCCCGTGCCGATAGATTTGCTCGCTCCATTTCTCGGGAAGAAATTGGATCCGAAGAAATAAATAATTTCTCGTCTTAATCTGCAGTAATAAAAAGCCCGTTCACGTAAAATGTGATCGGGCTTTTTGACGACACAAAATTATTTGCTTACGACCACGTTCCCGTGGCAATAACGTTAGTACCAGTATCGTCCCACTCCGTGTAATGTCCCGACCCGTTGGATAGCCACACTATGTCCGCGGTCTCCACCGTGCCTGTGTAAACTACTAACTCGCCGCTTTTATCCTTATTGTCCGTGAAAACATATTTTCCTTGTTGCGCACCTGTGTCGTCATTGAGGACAATCGTTCCGCTCATATTTCCACCGGCGTCCGTCGTCCAGGTAATTGTGAACTCGACCAGCGTGGTTCCTGGAAAATAAGCTGTCCAGTTGCCATTCTTACCGTCGCTGCTTTCATGTCCGCTTATTGCGGTCCAGTTACTCACGGTGACGTTTGTACCATTTGAGCTCCAGGTGCCACTGACAACAAGCTTCCAATCGTAACCGCTTGATCCTGCGGTGGCAGTCCAAGTCGCCGTCGTTCCATTGTTGGTCGCCGTCCATGTCCACGTACCGTTGTTTTGCGTGCTCGTTCCTGTCATAAATCCCAAATATGAAGCAGACGTCGCATTGAAAAGACCCGCGACGCTGACAGCGGTCTGTGCCCCGAAGCTTGTGTCTGCAGTCGGTGACGTCGAGCTCGGGCCGGCAAAAGTCGGTGCGGTAAGCGTAGGCGGTGTATTATTGCTCGATGTGCTGCTTTTCGAACAGCTTGCCACAAGCACCGCTAACATCAACACCAGTGTAACACGGGTTAAGTTTTTCAACATCAGAAGTTCCTCCTTCGTTTGTTTTAAGATTTGTTTAGACTCAGCTTCTCAATCTCTGTTGAGTAATAAGCTAAAACTTCTTGTCGTCATTGGCAAGGGATTTCCATCACAGCCCTGAAATTTATTATGCATTGTTCCTAACCGGCAACGGATGTTATTGATGTGTTTTACATCATGGTTATGCCGGAGATTTTTCGGCGTCCGGTTTTGAGACTGCGATCCACCCGGGGAGTGGGGCGACAAACTGGTTTAGTACCAATGGATTTGTATTCGATTCCTTATGAAGTTAAATTGCAAATGGAGAATGATCCTATGAAGCGGACGGTTTTACTCGTTTTTTTTGCGCTTATGTCCACTGCGATGGCGCAGGAAATAGATTGCACAGTTACACTGAATGCGGATGCGATGAATCCCTCCGACCGTGTTGACATCCAAAATCTCGGAACAGCTATTCAAAACTACATCAATAGCTACAGATGGACGGGTGAGGAATTCAAGGGACCGAAGATTAAAGTCACTCTGACGATTTATCTGATGTCCATCTCGACTCCAACCTCTACAACCGGAAAAGTCTACACCGCGCAGGCTTTTGTTGCGAGTCAGCGCCCGATTTACAGGTCGACCAATGTTTCCCCGATGGTACGTGTCATAGATAACTCGTGGCAATTTGTCTATCAGAAAGACCAGCCCATGCGCCATGATGAGTTCCACTTCGACCCGATGGCAGGATTCATAGATTATTACATGTTTGTGGTTCTCGGCTTCGATTACGATTCTTACGATCCGTTAGGAGGGTCGAAATTTTTCCAGCGTGCATCGAACATCGTGGCACAAGCACAGAACAGCGATTATTCGCAGGGATGGACGCCCGGGGGATCGGGTACTTACTCAAGGTATGCAGTCGTCAATGATGCGCTGTCCGGGCAATATGAGACTTTCAGAAAAGCATTCTACGATTACGAGTACAACGGCATCGATCTTCTCTCGACTCAAAAAGATTCGGCGCAGGCAACAGTCGCCAGAGCGTTGGACAAGATGGCTGATTTAGTTATCCAGTCAGGGACCCGCAGCGCTTTCGTCAAGGCCTTCTTCGATGCAAAGTACCTCGAAATCGCCGACGCTTTGAAAGATTACCCCGACAAGGCAATCCTCCAAAAGTTATCGATCGCCGACCAGGCACATCAATCTACCTACTCAAAATATTTGAACTGAATTATACTATAAATATTCTGTCACCGTAGGGCAGCCGGGCTGTCTATACTGGTTCCGAAGTTATATTCCGAAACAACAAGCGAAAAACAGCAGGAGTTGTTGTGAGGGAGGTAGGTTATGTGCCTCGGCATGATGTCGAAATAATAAAAGGATGTTGTTTCCCCCTTATTGCTTTCTCGCTGATCGTTGTTCTATCGTTTCACGATTCATTTGCCGGTTTTGAACGACGATATGCTGGAACACGCTCAATCGGCACAGCCGGGACTCTATGCTCCTTCGGCGAAGACCCGTGGTCATTTTATTACAACCCGGCACACGCCGCGGACATAAAAGAGCTAAGCGTTTTTTTCATTCCTTCCGTCTTAGGTATTCCGGAAATCAAATCGACGGGGATCGCTTACCGCAATAATTTTGAAGGGATGGATTTCAGCGGCGCTGCCCAAACTTTCGGATTCGACCTCTACCGTGAAAATATTTTTACACTCAATTTATCCGTACCGCTGTATGATTTTTTCTTCCTAGGCGGAAACATAAATGCGAATCACCTTTATATAAAAGACTACGGTACCGATTTATCCATCAGTATCGATGCGGGGGCAAAAATGTTTTTGTCGAGAAATTTCTCGCTGGGATTCAGTGTGACAAATCTAAATTCTGCTTCAGCGACACTTTCAAACGACAGGCTCCCGCAAACTCTTTCTGGCGGAATCGCATTCGTGTCCGATGAATTGAACGTTGGTTTAGAATACTTCAAAGAGCTTGGATTCCCTTCATCCGTAAGGATTGCTGCCGAATACTCACCAATAAAATTTGTCACCGTTAGGGGAGGATCGGCCAGCGGAACCAGCTCATTCAATACGGGAATTGCCGTGAAATTCCTGTCGTTTGAATTGGAATACGGAGCGGCTTTCCATCAAGTCCTCGGTGTCACCCAGTCTTTTGGTCTTTCATTTAACTTTTCCCATGATGGAAAGACGGAGTTTGAAAAGGTCGATGATTATCGCGAAGAAGTGAGAAGAAGGTGATAGAACCTCATACTGTAGATTCCCAATCCTGTTCCGGATTCCTGTCAGGAAATTCTTTATTGGACATTTGTAATTCAATGTTTGCCGCCCATTATTCTGTACAAGAAAATATCTGTGGTTGCCGCCTGGCATCACGCACACCTTATCCAGAATAATTGAGCGCGATAAATAATTTTTAGGGGGCAGTGAGAAACACTAGGAAAATTCGATATTTAAAATTTCTCAGGACTCTAATTCTCGCCATCGTGCTCATATTGAACCATAACTCGGTTCATGCACAAACCTTTTCCTCAGATACGACGTCCGGAGAAAATGAAACCGCAAAGGAAAATATCTTAGAATCTCTTGCGAGTTACTCGGACGACATTTCTGGAGTATTCGAAAAAATAAACTTAAACTCGGCCTCACCGGAAGAACTCCTTTCGATTCCGGGGATGACTACTATCTTTGCTTCGTCGATCATCACATACCGCAACAAGGTGAAACTCATCCGGGACATCGACGAGCTTTCAACTCTTGGTGGAGCAACCCCGGAACTAATACTGTCACTGAAAACCCGCACAGAAACTTCGCCGGCTGGATTTCAACTGTCCGGCTTACAGTCGAGACATAATGACAATCTTTCACTAAATCTCCTTTCATACGCAAGCTATTCGCCTCAAAAAGTTTCGCTTTACCGAACCTCGTACCATGATGAAGGGATAAGAAATTTTCAGAAATTTTCTCTCGATTATCATAACGCTGAATTAGATGCGATTTCCGACAAAGATCCCGGTCAAAACAACTATTTAAATTTTTACTCGCTCTCACTGTCGATAAGGGACATCTCGATTTTCTCCACGATAAATCTTGGAGACTACAACATCAGTCTTGGCAACGGTATGCTGTTCTCCGCTCCCGGCAATATATCGAAGTCTGCCGGACCGATTTCGCCGCTCTTCAGCAGACGAGCGTATTCGCTAAGACCCGATCGGTCGCTTTCCAAGAGCGGTTTTCTCAGAGGGGCAGCATTCGCAATTCCAATTAATGACTTTGAGTTCACGGGATTCGCATCAGAAAACAACCTCAATGTCCACATAGACCCCTTCGGAGAAGTGACATCGGTCGATTACTCGGGCTCCGATTTATCGACCGGCTACGCGAGTCTCGTGGAAAAAATTGGCGGCGGAATTCTGCGGTTTGATTCCCCCGGCGTCGACTGCGGAGCATCGGCGGTTTATTTCTCTTACGACAGACCTTTTGCGAATTATTATCTGCAGCACAGATTTCTCGAAGATATCTTCATGCGTACACAATCGGAAGGAGGAGCTTTCTCGGGTGAAATGCTGATCGATAAAGTGGTTTCGGTTTCAGCGAACGCGGACCTTGATTACAAGGTGGCACAGTTCGCAGTCGGGGTGCGTAACCTCAGATCGCAGAAAATTCCTAATTATTCCGGTGTGCTCTCTGAAAGTTTCCCGACCCTGCCGGAACAAGGAATCTATTTCGGCGCGACGTTTCATCCGGAGAAAATTGCAGAATTGGGCTTTTATTATGATCGTTTCATTATCGCTTCAATATCGGGCGGCCCGGATCGAAATGGCGAAGAGATTTTCATCGACTCCCGTGTTAGTATGAACCATGTGGAGGATCCGGTATACGGGGAGAAGTTGTTTGACGGCACGGCCACCGATATTTACCTCCGATACAGGTATAAGACAAAAGAAGATTTTTACGTCCCGGAATCAGAGTTTCCGACGGCGCAGTCGACGCTTGCCGGCTACAAGCAGAATTTCAGAGTCGATCTCAGACACAATTTCTCTTCAGCATTTTCGATCCGGGCTAGATTCGAGAAAAATTTTCTTTCTTCCGGTGAAACCGGCGAACTGTTCCTGTTGGACGCTGCATCAACAATCAAAAGTTTTTCAATCAATTCAAGAATTTGCTTTTACAGCACCGGCTCGTATAACTCGGCTTTCTATGAAGTGGAAGAAGACCTCCCGGGAATCGGAAAGTACTCGCTACTCTATGGAGATGGCGCACGTATCATGGCGCTGCTGAATTTGAAAATCATGCATTCCCTTTCAGTGGGGACAGAAGTCTCCAGAGATATTTACAGCCGGGTCAGACAAGTCACGGTCGGCTCAGCATTAGAGTCTTTTCCGGGAATTACTTATTTTAGCTTAGAGTTAAATTATTGCATGGATTGAGGTCCGTGCGGGGAATTCCCCATTATTTACATCGTTACCAGGAAGAATTCGTGAAGTAAAAACATGCAAAAATATTCCGTAATAGTTTTCGACTTAGGGAATGTTCTTTTACCCTTCGACTACGATAAAGTCATCAGAGGTTTTGACCAAATTGAAAACGGTCTGGGATCGAAATTTGCAGATTACTATAAAAACAATTACGACGTCCACAGAAAATTCGAGCGTGGAGAATACACGGTCGAGCAGTTTACCGAAATCATGCTCGACGTTCTCGAACATAAGGTGAGCAAAGAAACATTCTACGAGATTTATTCGAAGATATTTGAAGTTAATGAGAGGCTTGCCGCGGTTTTGCCGATACTGAAAAAGAATTACCGCCTGATACTTTTGTCAAATACAAATGCTATTCATAAGGAACATGGATGGGAAAACTATGGGTTCATCAGGTATTTTGACAAGATGGTCTTGTCCCACGAGGTGGGTGCTGTGAAGCCGGAAGAAAAAATTTACAGGGTCGTTGAAGCGTTTACGCAAAAGGCGCCTCGGGAACACTTTTATGTCGATGATATTTCAGAATATGTTTCGGCCGCAAAAAAATTGGGATGGACCGCCATTCAGTTTGTGGGTAATGAGAATCTCTTTGATGAATTTACACAAAAGGGGATCAAGTGGAATGATGGAATAGCAGGTTAATAAACCGATGGAGTGATGAATTGGAACTCCTGTAGGGTCATTTCAGCAACTCACCAAATTTTTTCCAGTCGAAATTCCACGGGTCCGTCTTCCTACCTGGAGCTATAGTGCTGTGGCCTAGCACATATCTTATCCGATATTCTTTCTCCAAACACCTGACAAGATTCGCAAGGGAATTGTATTGCTCCTCCGCGGGCGAACTGTTTTTGGAGTTAATTATTTCTATTCCGATAGAAACTTTGTTCACGTCAGAGGTTCCATCGGGCAGTCGACTCTTGCCCGCGTGATAAGCAATTTCTTGATCAGAAACCAACCTGTAAATCACCCCACTTCGGTCAATGATATAGTGGGGAGATACGTTTATCCGTCTGTACTCATCTAAGATTCCATTCATGTCAAATGAATCAGAGGTAAGCGCGTTGTATGACGAATGAATTATTATTGCCACGATTTTTCTCGGATGGCTCGCTTTCCCGTGACCCCAGGTGATAAAACTGTTCTTAATATCGATTTGGCTGCATGGTGACGTCGGTTTGTCCTGGGAGAACGTGATCAGCAGACTTAAGACGATAGCTAAAAACATCGACTTATCAAGATTGGAAATCGCAGTGAAATAAAAAAGCCGCCTCGAATTGGATAGGCGGCTTCGTTGTGATTTCCGGAACTTATCTCAGGAGCATCCACTCGTCGATCCGCAGTTCAGGCATTTATAGCATGCTCCATTTCTAATCATGATCGATCCACATTCATGGCACGGCGGCGCATCCGACTGCTCTTTAAACACCTTCTTCTCGGTTTGCTCGAGAGAGATGTTAAACTGAGTTTTCTGATCGGTTTTCGATTCGCCCGAAATTGAGTCCATGATTACCGACGCCGGCTGGTCTTCGCGTGGAAGGAATTTCAAACCCATCCACCTGAATATATAATCGAGAACCGACTTTGCGATCGGCACTTCTTTGCTGTTGGTGAAACCGGAAGGCTCGAATCTCATGTGGCTGAACTTATCGACCAGGACTTTCAGCGGCACGCCGTATTGAAGAGCGAGAGAAATTGCGGTGGCAAACCCGTCCATCAATCCGCTGATGGTCGAGCCTTCCTTGGACATCGTGATAAAAATTTCACCGGGTGCACCATCTTCGTAAAGTCCGACAGTGATATAACCCTCATGTCCACTGATGCTGAACTTGTGCGTGATCGCTTTTCGCTCGTCGGGAAGCCTGTGTCTGGAAACCCTTGGCGCTTCCTTTTCCGCATGGGTGGCGTTTCCCTCGTCTTTCTTTGTGCTCAGCGGCTGGGTTCTCTTCGAGCCGTCTCTATAGACCGCGATCGCTTTCAATCCCAATTTCCAGGCTTCGATGTACGCCTGCTCTATATCTTCAACGGTCGCGTCGGCCGGGAGGTTGACCGTCTTTGAAATTGCTCCCGATATGAACGGCTGGACTGCCGACATCATCTTTATATGGCCCATGTAATGAATTGAGCGAGTTCCGTTGATTGCCTTGAATGCACAGTCGAAGACAGGCAGATGATTATCCTTCAAATGCGGAGCACCTTCAATGGTCTCGTTCGCATCTATGTATTTGATAATTTCATCGATTTGTCTTTCGGAATAACCGAGAGTCTTTAATGCGAGTGGAACGGTGTTGTTGACGATCTTAAGATAGCCGCCGCCAACGAGTTTCTTGTATTTTACAAGCGCGATATCAGGCTCGACACCGGTCGTATCGCAATCCATCATGAACCCGATCGTACCAGTGGGAGCAAGTACAGAAATTTGTGAGTTTCTATAGCCGTATTCTTTTCCGATTGTCAGCGCATCATCCCACACTTTTCTCGCAGACTCAACAAGATACTTGGGCATCAGCTCCGAATTAACCTTGTCGACGTGAGCACGGTGCTTCCTTATCACTCCAAGCATCGGCTCACGGTTGACTTCATAACCGTCGAATGAACCAATCGTCTTCGCGATCAGAGCGCTCTGTCTGTACCCTTCGCCTGTCATCAGAGCGGTGATTGCTCCGGCGTAGGTTCTCCCCTCTTCACTGTCATAAGGGAGTCCGAGCGACATGAGAAGTGCGCCCAGGTTCGCGTATCCAATTCCAAGCGGACGGAAGGCAACGCTGTTCTTCTCAATTGCCTTCGTCGGATAGCTTGCGTTGCCGACTATGATCTCCTGAGCGGTTATTACGATCTCAACGGCATGCATGAACGAATCGACATCGAATGAACCATCTGCATTTCTGAATTTCATCAGGTTGAGCGAGGCAAGATTGCACGCGCTGTCGTCAAGGAACATATACTCGCTGCATGGGTTCGATGCGTTGATCGGCGATGTGTTCGGAGACGTATGCCAGTTATTCACGGTAGTATGGAATTGCATTCCCGGGTCACCGCTGATCCATGCTGCATCCGCGATTTCATGCATCATGTGGCGAGCCTTGTACGTACCGGCAGGCTTGCCATCTCGAACATTCTTAGTCACCCACTCTTTATCTTCCAGCACTGCGCGCATAAAATCATCGCTTGCGCGGACGCTGTGATTCGCATTTTGAAATTGGACTGAGTCATAAGCCCCGCCTTGCACATTAAAACCCGGGTCGTAGCCTGCCTCGATTAATGTCCAAGCTTTTTTCTCTTCATCAGATTTGCTCCTGATGAATTCAAGTATATCGGGATGATCCGCATTTAAGATAACCATCTTGGCGGCGCGGCGTGTTTTTCCGCCCGACTTAATTACTCCTGCAAACGAATCGAATCCTCGCAGAAATGAAACAGGGCCGGATGCTGTACCACCACCCGAAAGCTTTTCTTTAGATGATCGAAGAGTTGAAAAGTTCGTTCCTGTACCGCTCCCCCATTTGAACAACATGCCTTCGGTTTTTGCGAGATCGAGAATCGACTCCATGGTATCTTTCACTGAGTTGATGAAGCATGCTGAGCATTGCGGCTTTTCTTCAATACCCACGTTAAACCAAACGGGGCTGTTGAAGGAAACATATTGGTTGACAAGAAGGTATGTGAGTTCATCGTAAAATATCGAGGCATCTTCCTTAGATGCAAAGTATCCACCTTTGATTCCCCACTTCGTGAACGTTTTCGCAACACGATCTACAAGCTGCTTTACGCTGGTTTCCCTTTCAGGGGTCCCGAGTTGTCCGTGAAAATATTTTGAAACCACTACATTTGCCGCGGTCATGCTCCAGAAATCCGGAACCTCAACGTTCTCCTGCTGAAATATGGTTTCGCCCTTTTCGTTCGAGATCGATGCCGTTCGATTCTCCCAGCGAATTTCATCGAATGGATGCAGCCCCTCCTTCGTGAAACGACGCTGAACGGTCAGCCCCCCCCATTTGGATTGAGCCTTTGTATCTTCAGAAACGAAAACATCCGTATATCCCATATATATCACTCCTCCTCTTGCATTGAAATTTTAGCCATCAGCCAGATTCCGTTCAAGTCTCCGACGCTTCCAAACAACTGGCACTCATGTCAATAAGAACATTGTCAAGTAATTCCCTTCATCAATGAGAATCGGCGTTTAAGTTATCTTTGCAACTCAGCAAAGTCAAGCATTTAAGCTCAAGAATTGACTTTAGCTCAAATTTTGTTTGGTGTTTTAAGGGTTTTTCTTCCTCAAAATCAAAGGGGGGCTAGAATTTAGTTTAAGTGGGGGTATCCTCTTGAATTGCAACTTTTTGTCAAAACGCAGAGCTTTTCAAGATGTTTTCTACGGCGGCAACCAGCTCTCCAGTGCTGTATGGTTTCTGCAACAAACCTTCAGCATATGTTCCCAGAATTGTTTTGAGATCGGAAAGCTCACTGAACCCCGTGCATATCAAAACTTTCGGTGCGTTTTTCATCTTCTTTATTTCTACGCATGCTTCTTTGCCTGTCATCACTGGCATAATCATATCCAAGATTGCGAGTTGAATATCCGGGTTCTCTCTCAATTTCTCCAGCGCGTCTTGGCCATCGTTTGCCGTGATGACTTTGAATCCATGTTCTGTAAGGATATCGAATCCAAGCTGACGGACATTTTCCTCGTCGTCGACGATCAATATTTTGAGTTCTTTCAACTCGAGAGTCTCAGGAATTTTTTCCTTTGACGTGCGGACAATTTCCTCTGTGCAAACGGGGAGATATATCTTGAACTTCGTTCCAACGCCAGGCGCAGAATCAACCGCAATGGTGCCGCCGTGCTGTTTCACTATAACGTAAACCTGGCTTAAACTTAACCCCGTGTATTTTTTCTCGGGTTTGGTGGTGAAAAATGGCTCAAAGATTTTTCGTCTGATTTCCGCGTCCATCCCCGTACCATGGTCTTCAATTTCTATGAAACAGTCACTCGAATTTTCCGGCAAGCCGATCGAACACTTAATTGTCCCTCCGGTTTCCATAGAGTCTGCGGCGTTGTCCATAATTGCAACGATAACTTGCTTGAACTGCAAAGTACTTATCTTTACCGGAATCTGCCGTGATGCCATGGACACCCTAACATCGTATTTGCCCTTTCGGAGGACTTCGAAATCCCTAGTGACATTTTCTACAAATTGTCCCAGGTCGACCACCTCAACAGATTTGGTATCCAGGTGTGAAAAGCCGAGGACGTGTTTGACCAGTTCCGCCATTTGCTTGGATGAATTTTCAATTATTTCCGCATAATGAAATTCTTTCGAGTCTGGTTGAAGCTTCTTCTTCAGGAGTGAAGCATAGCCCATTATGTTCCCTACGATGTTGTTCAGGTCATGCGAAAGAGAAGACGCCAACTTAGCCAAAGTTTCTATCCCCTTCTCGTGAACCAAGGATGAATTATCAGAACCTGTTTTAACGCTGCCCGAGACCGATTTCTTATTTTCAGTTGATCTATCCAAAGAATTCTCAATACTCGAAGCGTGCTTTGATATCGGGCCACGAAGTCTGGACGACAACCTGGTTATCTTTGACCGCAGCAGATAATTGAGGACGGTTAGAAGAATGATGATCGCAACCAGAACGCCAATTACGTAGTACAGGTAGTAATGAACATTGAAATCCAAAAGCGACTTAACGTCACGGAACATGATGGTCCCAAAAGCCATGAGAGATCCCCCAGACGGGACATGCACCTTGAATGGCATCATGATATTCCCTTACCACCGAGCTCTTCACCGGACAGAAGATCGAGGACAGAATGAACTAGTTCTGCGGACGAAATTGGCTTAGCCAGCCACCGGTCTGCCCTCGACCTCTTGAGCCGTTCGATTGACTGCATGGTAAGATTACCGGAGAGGATAAGGACTTTCAAATCGTAACTTGATTTCCGGTCTGCAATCAGATCGAGAACCTTGAACCCGTCGATTCCCGGCATCATCAGATCCAGAACAACAAGGTCGGGCTTGAGTTCTCCTAACATTATGAGCCCGTCGTAACCATCCTGTGTTATCGCTATCTCACAGTTGGGTAGCTTATCGTGAAGCACTTCTCTAACCATTTCTGCATAAGCTTCATCGTCGTCCACGATAAGTACTCTCTTCGGTCGCTCCCCTCTGAAATCAAAAGTGATGTCCATATTGTGTGCTTTCAGAAATTTTTTAAGATCAGAGGGCCATATTCTGAAATGCCCGCCCGGGGTTGCATACGCCTTCAACTTACCCGCCCTGATCCAGTTATTTATGGTGCGTGTAGTTACCCGGCAAACCTGTGCAGCTTGCCCCACACCAAAGGGTCTAGCTACGGCTATTTTTTCAAGGAGCATTTCCTGTTTTTCCGATTTTTCTTGTTATTCTAATTTTAGCAAATTCGCTCAAGAATTCCAATTGATTGATATCACTTCTCGTCTTCGGAACAACGTCATCTTTCAAATGGTGAAATCCTCCGTTGCCTGATTTTGGAAAACAGCACCCTTCAACACCCGACTTGACTTATCATTTCATAAGCATTAAATTTCGGATAGAAATGTCTGATATATGTCGTTAATATTTAGCAGGCAATGCGAATATGCCCTTCAAGCTGTGCTTTACATGTCGGCACAGCCGAACGTAAAATATACAAACATAAACGAGATCAGTGAAAAGCTGGGAATTCCGATGCCATTTCTGGGCAAGACGCTTCAGCTTCTCGTGAAAGGAAAAGTGCTCTCCTCACTGAAGGGACCGAACGGTGGATTCAAACTTGCAAAGCATCCCGACGAAATTGCGCTCTTCCATGTTGTCGAAGCCATAGATGGGACCGATTTTCTGACCTCTTGTGTGCTTGGTTTTCCGGAATGTTCAAGCAAAAATCCCTGTCCGATGCACCCGGAATGGGGACCTCTTCGAGATCGCGTCTACCAAATGCTCGCGAATAAAACGATCGCAGATTTCTCCAGGGAAATCACCGAAAGCAAGCAGCTTCGATCCAAACTAAAGGTCGGCTAATTTTTTATGAGTGTATATAGGATAAAATCATCCGAAATATCGTGTGCCCATCGTAAACCTGCGGAAGATGGACCGGTCAATGTGGTGAAGCCGCAAGACGGAACAAGAATTAGGAAGCTCGCCGACAAGGGGCTCCTGCGAAGTCTGCCCGATCAAATGCACTCTCAAGGCGGCGCTTGCCCCGAACTCCAGCGGGTTGTCCCAGAAACAATACGCCACTTCACTGCTCGCAGCTTATTTCAGGACCATCGGCATTGCCATATTGTTCGGACTCTGGCAGAACAATATTTCAAACAGCGAGTATATCCGCCTTTCCAAGAACATTGATGTGACAAATCATGGATTCTGATCTTCGTCCCTCACATCCAATTGCAATCCTAAAATGGGAGCATAAGAAACTCGAAGAAAGATTTGACAAGCTACCCAGTATCGTGGCACGTTCCCTTAACGGAAACACGAGAGAGTTTTGTGACAAGTTAAATCTGGCTCTCAAGTTGCTCGAAGCTCATCAGGAAGCTGAGGAACGTTTTCTCTTTCCGCTAATTCCAAGAATGGAGGACTTCATATTATCGAATTTAAAGAAGGAACATCTCTCCATGCTTGACAGAGCGGATATCATTGTATCGTCAAACTCAATCGACGATTGGGCAAACTTGCACCGCGTGATCTTGAGCCTGAGTACCGATCTCAAAAGTCACTTCTTCAGCGAAGAGGCAACCGTATTCGCGGAAGCCGAAAAGAATTTAACCGTGGCGCAAACAGATATATTGAAAATTAAGTTTGCCACAAGAGGATTTATCCTGTGATGAAACTGAACGATCTCTTACCGCGCGAACATGGCACATGGGCAATGTGGATCGTACCGATGCTCTCGGCGGCACTTGTCACGCACCTTTCGGCGAGCTTCGTGCTTCTGTTCACCTGTTTCGCTCTTTTCTACATAGCTCACCGTCCGATCGCGGCCTTAACAAAAGATATGCGCCGTCCCGAGTTGAAGAAGTTTCTATTAATAATCGTCCCGCTGGCGATTTTTCTGGCCATTCTTCTCGTGGAGGTGTACAGACTACCGTGGTTGATCCTGTTTTGGGGAATTGAATTATCTTTGTTTGCCTTCAGCGTGAGGACGTTCCTCCATAAAGCGCAACGGAGTTTTATCAATGAACTGACGGTATTAGCGGCGCTAACTCTGTCCGCTCCTGCTGCCTACTACACAGTCACAGGCCGCGTCGACGTTATGGCAGTCTGGCTTTTTATCTTGAATTTCCTGTTTTTCGGGAGCAGCGTTTTCTACGTAAAGGCGAGAATTGAATTCCTGCGCTCAAACGGAAAATGGCTGAATGGCGCGCGAAAATCATTAACTATGGTAATTGCTTATCATATTATCTTGATTGCAGTGATAGTTTTGCTCGGCATCTTCAGTTCGATTGACATTCTGATTTTGCTGGGCTTCACCCCCATGATGGTACAGGTTGCAAGCGGCATTCTCTCAAAGGACACAAGAGTAAATTTTAGACTCGTCGGAGTTTTGCTGATTGCACAGTCATTCGCATTCCTTGTTGGAATAAAACTTTTCCTGAAATAACTACCCCATATTGTTTTGAATTAACCGTGATAGGCGTCGCAAAGGATATAGAAATATGAGCATCTCGAGTCTTCAAGCGGTTTGAATTTTTTCCGAGGATTTTTCGCCGGGCGATTACCACAAGCCAAGACAAATCTTTGAACTTCTACGTCTCCTTATTAAATTGAGTTTCGCGATTCATTCACAACGGAGAAACTATGAGTCTACTTGTCGTTGGGTCGATTGCGCTCGACACCATCGAAACACCTTTCGGACGCGCCGACCGCGTGGCCGGGGGAAGTGCCGTCTATATTTCGGCGGCGGCGTCCTATTTCACCGCTCCGATCAGACTTGTTGGGGTTGTCGGCTCGGACTTCCCGGATTCGGAACTCAAGTTTCTTGAATCCCGCGGAATAGATCTTGCCGGCATTCAGGTTGTTGAAGGAGGAAAAACATTTTTTTGGAGCGGCCGGTATCATTACGATCTGAACGAGCGCGACACTATAGATACCCAGCTGAACGTTTTTGAAAAATTCAATCCGGTTCTCCCAGAATCGTATCGGAAAAGCAAGTACCTCATCCTGGGCAACATTGATCCTGTTCTGCAGCTTCGAGTAATCGATTCAATGGAACAAAGGCCAGAGCTTATCGTCTGCGATACGATGAATTTCTGGATAAAGGGAAAAAACAAAGAGTTGATGGAAACATTAAAGAGAGTCGATGTCTTGATTGTGAACGACTCCGAGGCGAGACTGCTCGTCTCGGAACCAAACCTCGTCAAAGCAGCAAAGAAAATAACGAAACTCGGGCCGCCGATCGTAATTATCAAGAAAGGTGAGCATGGAGCGCTGTTGTTTACAAGCGAATCGGTTTTCGCTGCTCCGGCTTTCCCGCTCGAATTCATTTACGATCCTACGGGGGCGGGAGATACATTTGCGGGAGGATTTATCGGACACCTCGCTCGCACGGAAGACTTATCCGATCACAACCTAAGGAAAGCAACTGTTTACGGAAGTGTAATGGCGTCGTTCGGTGTAGGAAAGTTCGGCACGGAAGCATTGAAGAATTTATCGGATATGGATATTCACAGGCGCTACCGGGATTTCATAGAACTGTCGAGATTCGATGAGTGATCCACAACCAGATACTTCAAGAATGAGACAACTCCCCGACCCCATAAGATGGGACAAAGGAAATGTCGTGATCATCGACCAGACACTCCTCCCGCACAAAGAAAAATTCATCTCGTCAAAAAATTACAGAGAGGTCTGTGAGTGGATAAAGTCGCTCCGCATTCGCGGAGCACCTGCTATAGGAATAGCGGCCGCGTATGCAGCCACGCTTGCCGCATTTGAATTGAAGTCGAAAGATAAAATTGATTCCCGGCTGGACCAGGCCTTGAGCGAAATTCAAAAGACACGGCCGACGGCTGTCAATTTGAAAAATATTCTCGTTCGACTGAAGAAAATAAGTTTATCGGGAAATATCGCTGAGATCTTTCTAAACGAGTCAAACAAAATTCTGAACGAAGAAATCGAAGCGTGCAAAAAGATCGGTCAATTCGGGCTCGAGCTTGTTCCCGAAAAAGCCACGATTCTCACACATTGTCATACCGGCGGACTTGCCACCGGTGGTTATGGTACGGCGCTCGGAATCATCCGGGCCGCGCATGAAGCGGGCAAGGATATTCTCGTTCTTGCCGACGAGACGAGGCCGCTTCTTCAAGGCGCTCGGCTGACCGCCTATGAGCTTCAGAAATTAGGAATAAAATTTAAATTGATCGTTGACGGAGCCTCCGGAATTGCTATGAAGAGATTTAGAGTTGATCTCGTCGCCGTCGGCGCGGACAGGATCGCAGCGAATGGCGACACCGCAAACAAGATAGGTACCTATAATCTTTCCGTGCTCTGCAAAGAAAACAAGGTTCCATTTTACATTGCCGCGCCCAGCTCAAGTTTCGACTTGACTGCAAAATCCGGTCATGACATTCCGATTGAGGAGCGAAGCGCCGACGAGGTTACTAGTTTTCAAAGCTGCCGCTCGGCACCGGAGGGCGTTTCCGTTTACGCGCCGGCGTTCGATGTTACTCCCAGGGAAAATATAAGTGCGTTCGTGACGGAAAAGGGAATCATCAGGAATCCGTTCGAGGAGAATATTGGAAAGGCAATGGTATCTCCTTAGCTCGGCTTTGGACGTAACGACAGCTGCCGGACCACATCTGGAAATCTTATGAGATTGTGCTGGCATCATTGGGTGAAAGTATGACGATTCGTTCTTCCAAGAGTTCATATATCATGCTGTTTTGGACTTGGACGTTGCTTCCGATTATTAGAATAGCAACCATGATATTCAGGAATATCGACAAAGGGATATTTGAATCGCGCATCATGATAGTCGCTGCTTGGATCGTCGTCTTACTTTCGCTGTTTTGAGTGAGTTTGCCAGTTGAACATGGCATCATTACCTAAAGAAGTCTTTTGGGGACGAAGACCGTCAGAGTTGACGGCGTCAAGACCGCGAGAACCGAATCAAGAGGCGATAACTACAGCGAACGACGTCATTCTTTCCGCCCCCTCATAAGACTCGTGCTCGAGTCGGAATGGAATGAGCAAAAGATATACGTCAATATGAAAGTCTTTGACCTAAAAGACCTCAGGGAGTTATACGAAATTCTGCAAAAAGCAGGGATAGAAGTAAAGTAATTGTCGCGCGTTCGGCTAAGCACTCTGATGCGTGGCCGAGCGTGTTGCTGGACTCGATTGTAAGGAACGGACGATTGGCCTATTATTCGTGGAGAGAAGGCATCATGGCAGACCCCCAGTCTCTCCATGGGAGCGCTTGATGAACTTCATATCGACAAATTCAAAAAAGATCCCTTAAGCCGGTGAATGACCCTTTGTCTCCCTTTTACTTTTTGTTAAATTAAGTCGTGTCAATCGAAAAAACTGAAGCCATCGTACTTAGAGCGGTAAACTACCGCGATACGAGCAAGATCGTGACGTTTTATACGAAGCGTTACGGAAAGATGAGCGCGATCGCAAAAGGCGTTCGCAACCCCAAGAGCAAGTTCGGCTCCCTGTTTCAACCGCTCAACTACCTCCAGATAGTCTTCTACCACCGCGAGAGCCGCCAGCTTCAGTACGTCTCGTCCAGCGACTTCGTTAAGTACTTCAAGTCGTTGACGGCGAGCGTCGAGAAACTTTCTGTCGCGATGTCGCTAATCGAGATCGTAAATCTTGTCATGCATGACGAAGAGGAGAACGAACAACTTTTCGGACTTTTGGTGGATTCGCTGGCCGAACTCGACACGCTGGAGATGCCAGATGTTGCGTCCCCGCAGCGTGCATTGAATGTTTTCATACATTTCGGCCTTCATCTTGCAATTGAGCTTGGCTTCGCGCCGAATTTCGAAAATTGCCTGATATGCCGTAAACCTATCCGCATTGAGAAACAAACGAAAATTAATTACGTTATAGAAAAAGGCGGGCCTCTGTGTGAGGAGTGTTCCTCGAAAGTCAACGGCACTTTCCTGATATCAAGCCCGGGATTTCTAATCTTGCGCAGTTTCGCCCGTCTAAACTCAGAAGCAGCTGCGAAGTCGAAAATTGAACCGGCAGTTCGACATGAACTTTCAAATTTTATTTTTGTTTACTTAAGAAAGCACTCGGACAGCCTGAAGGATATAAAGTCTCTTAAATTCCTGTCTGCACTAAAATGATTTGGAGGAACTAATTATGCGGCGGAGAACAATAATCGGAGCGGCATTGCTTGTCGCCGTCGGAATCGTGTTCGGCGCGTTTCTCGTGATGAGTTTCAACGGCGTGGGCACAAGCTTAAGCTTTCAATCCGAGAAGATAAAACTCGGCGGCGCTCCTCCCCTCGTTAACACCGATATGAATTTGATGTCGACACAGCGGGCATTTGTTGCTGTATCAAAGGCCGTGACTCCGACCGTCGTCAGCGTTACCGTCACCACGAAACCGAAAAGCAGCATACCGTTCTTTCATAACTTTCAATTCAATTTTCCCGAGCCTGAGCCCGAACAAGGAATGGGATCGGGAGTCATCGTAACTTCGGATGGGTACATCATAACAAACAATCACGTCGTCGACGACGCGGAGAAAAACGGAATCAAGATTACGCTTCATGACAACCGGGAATTTAGCGGAAGAGTCGTTGGAAAAGACCCAACCACGGACGTCGCGGTAATCAAAATAGATGCGAACAGTCTTCCGATTGCGGCGCTCGGAAATTCTGACAGCATTGAAGTTGGGGAGTGGGTTCTTGCTATCGGAAATCCGCTCGGTCTAACCTCGACAGTAACTGCGGGCATTGTGAGCGCACTCGGCAGAAATATCGACGTCGCCACATCGCGGGAAAAATACGGTATCAGCAACTTCATCCAGACGGATGCTGCGATCAACCCCGGCAACAGCGGCGGTGCCCTCGTAAATATCCACGGTGAAGTTATCGGAATCAACGCCGCCATCGCAACGAGAACCGGTTACAATCAGGGATACGGCTTTGCGATCCCGATAAACCTGGTGAAGAAGATGGCTGAGGACCTGATCGCGTACGGGAAGGTGAGAAGACCATGGCTTGGTATCGCAATGAAATCCGATCTCGATGAAACCGACGCACATGCTCTTGGAATGTCAAAACCGTCCGGAGTATTGGTCCAGGACGTTTACCCGGGGACGCCGGCGGAGAAAGCCGGTATCAAGGCAGGCGACGTCATCCTCTCCGTCGACGGGAAAGACGTTAATGCCGCAAACGAAGTTCAGATAATAATCGCAGAACATAAACCGGGCGACATGGTCTCGGTGAAGGTTTTCAGAGACGGTGGAGCAGGAGAGAAGAAGGTCACCTTAAGTGAGTTGCCCGAACAAAACCTGGCAAGCGCCGATCAGAACGTCGATCAGGATGAGGAAGAAGAAAACCCGAACGAAACCGGGCAGATAAACGTTGCCAAGCTTGGAATATCCGTGCAACCTCTCGACGAGGGCACAAAGAGGCAGGCGAATGCCGAATCTGGAATTCTGGTCGCAAGCGTTGCTCCGAACGGACCTGCAGCGGATAGGACACTACTGCAAGGCGACATCATCACGGAAGTGGATCACCAGAAAATCAAATCACCCGGGGAATTCACAAGCGTTTTGAAAAATAAAAAGAGCGGGGATGCGGTGATGCTGAGAGTGCTCACAAGACAGGGGAACAGCTTCGTCTCAAGGTTCGTAGCTGTGGAAATAGGCGAGTAATTCAGGTAAATATTTTCAACAGAAAAAAGCCCACGACTCAAGGCGTGGGCTTTTTAGTTTTCACTCCGCCGCAATTTTTCTTATATTTAATCCGACATGTTAAGACTTCTTACCGCAGGTGAATCACACGGCAGGGCGCTCGTCGGAATAATAGAGGGTGTTCCATCAAATGTGGAGCTCGCCGCCGAATACATCAACCGCCAGCTTTACCGTCGTCAGCAGGGTTACGGCCGCGGCGCCAGGATGAAAATAGAGACCGACAAGGTTGAAATCCTGACCGGAGTCCGGCAAGGCAAGACCGTCGGTTCCCCGATCTCTCTCGTTATCTGGAACCGCGACTTCGAAAACTGGGGAGAGAAAATGGCGGTCGAATCCATAGAGAAAGAAATAGAAAGAGTTGTTATCGCGCGGCCGGGTCATGCGGATTTTGTGGGAAAGTACAAGTATGCATTCGATGACATCCGGAACGTGATCGAGCGCGCTAGTGCCCGCGAGACTGCCATGCGAGTTGCGCTCAGTGCGGTCGCGAGAAAACTTCTAGACGACCTCGAAATCAAAATCGGCAGCCACGTGTTTTCCATAGGTACCGCAGGTTACAAAAGCAGAGAGGCTCTCGATCCCATCCTGCTGAAGATGCTCGCCAGGAAAAACGGTGCCGAGGAGATTTCCAACGAGGCGGATAAATCCGAAGTAAGATGCCTCGACGATAATATTTCTGATAAGATGGTACAGCAGATCAAGCGCGCGAAAAAGTCGGGTGACACTCTCGGCGGAATTGTCGAAGTATATATCACGGGATTGCCCATCGGACTTGGGAGCTACGTTGAATTCGACAGGAAGCTTGACGGGCGGCTCGCGCAGGCGGTGATGTCCATACATGCGATAAAAGGTGTTGAGATTGGCGAAGGATTCAGGAATGCGACAAAATTCGGCTCTGAGGTTCACGATGAGATCTTGCTCAAAGGGAAACGAATTGTCAGGCCCACAAACCGTGCAGGCGGACTGGAAGGAGGCGTAACGAACGGTCAGCCGTTATGGATCCGAGCTGCCATGAAACCGATCTCGACTCTCATGAAACCGCTCCGAAGCATAGATCTTTCAAAGATGAAAGCCGTCCAGGCAAGAAGGGAGCGTTCCGACTTTTGTGCCGTACCGGCAGCCGCAGTGGTCGCGGAAAACATAGTAGCACCAGTGTTGGCTGACGCAATTTTAGAAAAATTCGGGGGCGACAATATGGGTGAACTAAAAGAAAGATTCTCCAGAGAAGCGTTCTTCGGTTGAAAACATAAAGTGGCTAAAGAACGCATCGGGTATATCGATCAATTCAGGGGGCTCGCAACGATATTCATGGTGGAGACGCACGTTGTCAATGCGCTTCTTCGCGATTCACTCAGGGGGAGTTTCATTTTCGGGACACTCGATTTCATAAATGGTTTCGTCGCTCCGTCTTTTCTTTTCGTCGCGGGTTTTTCTTTTACACTCGCTTTGAATAGAAAAGGAGATGCCTACCGGAGTTTTTCTCCGGAATTGTGGAAACATCTGAAGCGGCTTGTTTTCATCTGGGCCACCGGTTATCTCATGCACATTCCGTACTTCTCGCTTCTCAAAACCGTGCATGGCTCAACACCGGAAGATATGACGGCATTCTTCGCAATTGATATCCTTCAGTGCATTGCCGCCACCTTGATACTGGTACACCTGATTAGAACTATCGTAAAATCCGACCGGACATTTAATATAATCTTATGGGGACTCTTCTGGCTATTTATACTTGTCGCTCCTGTCTTCGGAATCTTCGATCCATATCAGGCCACACATGAGTTTATAGGGCAATACTTCAATAGACTTCACGGTTCACTCTTCCCGCTCTTCCCGTGGTCAAGCTTCCTGATCGCAGGAATTATCTCCTCGCAGAAAATCACTTTCGAGAAAGTTGTGGATGCCAAAAGCGGGAAACGCAGGTTTGGACAAAGGCTGCCCCTTATCGGCGGGATTCTTATAACAGCAGGAATCCTGCTCGTGCTCGTCCACAAAACTTTTCTCCCGCAGATAAACCTATACGACTATGCACCCGGGTGGTTCCTTCTCAGGCTCGGAGTGTTACTTTGGATTCTGAGTGCAATTATCTGGTACGAAACTAAACGGAATCATGGCTGGTCGTCGGTAAAAATATTCGGACGAGAATCGTTTCTGGTCTACGTCGCCCACATCCTTTTCGTTTACGGATCGAGCATGAGAAACATATCGCTCGTGGAATCAGTCGGTGAAACTTTGAACTATCTGCAATGTTTCGGGGTATTTGCAGGATTGACAATGGCCATGTTCCTTCTCGCGTATGCATGGTCAACTTTGAAGAAGCGAAACTACGATCTCTCGCGGCTTGTACAGTACGCGTTCGTCGCAAGCTTCTTCTATTTGTTCATAAAGAATTCGTACTAAATCAATGTTGAATTCTGAATTCCAATCTAGAATTCATTATCGGCAATTCTCATCCGCTTAGATATTATTGTCCTTCAAAAAACCCACCAGCGCCGAGTTGAACTCGCTGGCGTTCTCAAGATTTGAAAGATGCCCGGCACCACGAACCAATACGAACTTCGAGTTTTTTATCTTTGACCGCATCAACTCCGCATCCGCTTGAGGAGCCACTTTATCCTTTTCTCCCGTGATAATCAGCGTCGGCACGGATATTTTTTCGAGGCTCTCCGTCATGTCCATCCTCGCGGCCAGCGCGATCTGTGTGCCGATGAGGGCGGTTTCATCGGTCGACCTCATGATCGAAACAATTTTGTGAACTGCGGTCTTGTTTTTCCGGAAACTTTCCGGCGCGAAGAGAGCTTGTGCCATATCGTCGGCAAATTGGGATTTCCTTCGCGCGAGAATCATCCTTATCTGGTTCGCGCGATTTAATTTTGATGCATTTGTGTCGGCCGAGCTTTTCGTATTGCAGAGAATCAGCCCGGAAATCCGGGTTGGATCGCGATCTGTTGCCCTCATTGCCGCGTAACCGCCGATAGAAAGTCCGCAGACGACAGCTTTCTTCAAACCAACGTGATCCATGACTTCGAACAGGTCATCAACTATGAACTCGACGAGGTACTGTCCGCTTCCTACGTCGCTTTCGCCATGTCCTCTCAAATCGAACGCAACACCGAAATGGTCGTTTGAAATGAGTCTTCCCTGCTCGTGCCACATCGACTTGTCAAACGGGAAACCGTGGATGAAGACTATGCCGCGGTTTTTGTTCTCGCCATAAGTTTCATAGGCAATTTTTCCATGGGCGGTTTTTACAAACATCTTATCTCCTTTAAAATGCTTTACAAAATAATAACCTGGACGCAAAAAAATATAAAAGATTAGATGGTTTTAGAAAAGCATCGTAATTTTATCCGAGAGTGCACCGGCTGGTTCTCGCATTGAAAAAGAGCTGGAAGAAAATAGATATGGTGGAGCGTCTTGAATAAATCTATACCGCGTTTCTGGCAGAATAGCCTGAGCGCAATTCCTCAAGGAGAACGCCGCGAATTTCTGCAGGAAGCCTATTAGACAAACTGCTTCCGCGCAAGGATATTGGCGGTCGCAATATTTCTAATTCACCTTTTCCTTCTGTACGTCGACCTTCGGCACAAGGCCGCGGGCCTGTGGACGGCGATGCCGGGGTATCTGTATCTTTTTTATTCGCATATCGTACTGGAGACCGGTCTTCTCTTTTTCATATTAATCATGACAATTTCAAAACCTGCGTCCGCCAAAGATGTGCGCGTCTCCCACATGGCCGTTGCTGTATCGTTCATGCTTTTCTTTCTGGCATGGAGCGCCGCTTTATCCTCGGTTGATCAGATGATTCACGGATTGATTGCTGTCCATATCATGGCCGTATTCGGAATCGCTGTTGCATTTTACGTGACGGGAGCTACGAGCCTGATGATGTACGTTGCGGCGCACGTGTTTTTCGTTGTCGGCATCTCTCAAACACAACCAAACCACGATGTGTTGCTTGGACATTATATCAACGGGTCAGCGCTCGCAGTTGTAGCTTGGGTTCTGTCACGTTTGGTTTTCTCCGCAAGAGTACGTGAATTCCTGAACACGAAGACAATCGAGCGCCAGAAAATCGAGATCGAAGACACGAAGAAGAAAATAGAATCGATCCTTAAGAATATTTTGCCTGAAAATGTCGTGAAACAAATCGACGGCAGAGATTATCCGCCGCCGGAATATAACCCTTCCACGACCATCGTGTTTGCAGATTTTGTATCATTCTATAAAATCGCGGAAACCTCAGACGCGCGGGAGGTGCTTAAAATCCTGGAGGAGATGTCAAATGCGTTCGACGAGTCAGTGAGGAAGCACAGGCTTGAAAAATTAAGAACTATCGGCGATTGTTATATGTTCGCGGGCGGCCTCTCCACAGAAAATAACCAGCTTGTCGATACAGTGGAGGGAGCACTGGAAATTCGAGATATTGTATGCAAATTTGCGAAAGGTATTAAGACGAAAACGGGACATGAATGGGCGCTGAGGATCGGTGTCCATACGGGTCCCGCGATAACCGGAATAATCGGGACATGGCGGTTTATTTACGATGTGTGGGGTCCGACGGTAAATATCGCATCGCGGCTCGAAGCAGCATCCCTGCCGAACAAGATCAATGTTTCGCAGCGCGTGTTCGACCAGCTTCTCGAAACCGATCGTTATACACTTGAGCCGCGGGGTGCTCTAGCTATAAAAAATATGGAACCGGTCGATATGTATTTTGTCGAGAGAAAAGTTTAGCCCGGACGGGATCGAAACCCGGTCCTGCATCATTCCCTCTTTTTCTCAAAGAATTCCCTCAAAAGCAATTTTGCGTCGTCATCCATTATGCCGGAAATTATCTCCACTCGATGATTCAACCGTTCATCCTGCACGATGTTATACAAAGTGGAACATGCTCCCATCTTTGGATCGAACGATCCGAACACAATCCTGTCGAGTCGTGAAAGAACGATCGCTCCCGCGCACATCGGGCACGGCTCGAGCGTTACGTAGAGCGTGCACCCTTTCAATCTCCAGCTCCCGAGATGGTTTGCCGCGGCGCCGATCGCAATTATCTCCGCGTGAGCCGTCGGATCCTGAAGCCTTTCAACCTGGTTGTGCGCCCGCGCTATAATAGCATCGCTTTTGACTATCACCGCGCCTACCGGCACTTCGTTATTGCTGTAGGCTTCCTCCGCCTCTTTCAAGGCGGCAAACATGAAACGCTGATGGTTACTCAATAATTCTCAATCCTAATTTTTGGATTTCAGATTGAGTCTAAGGGTTCAGAATTCAATACCAAAAATTCAACCTTCAAAGTTTTTCATCATCCTGCTATTGAAACGTGTACGTCGACGCCGGCCTCATTTGTCGTCGTGCCGGGAACCTGCGAAGCCTGAACCGTCGGAATAATTTTCGTGTTCCGGTAATAAATCGATGCCGTCACTCGCTGGCTCACTTCGTACCTGAATCGAATCTCAAGCGTAGTCTGAGTGGTTCCACTGAGCGGACTGCCGCTCCCGCTAAAATTGTTCATGTCAAAGTTGAACTGCGTCGATGAGGCGGCTGAATAGCTTGCGCTTATGTCGACGTCATTTTGCAGATTTAATCCGAATAAGGGTATAGAAAACCCTCTCTTTGCATAGTCTGCCGTGATTGTGAGTTGTCCTGTATGCTGCTGTGCGATCGAAAAATTATTCGGATTCAAGCTATACTGGTCGGATGTGTTATACAGAATCGAACCCGATATTGTCGCGTCGCCTATGCTTTTGAATGCGATGTTGAGTCCGGCCAAGGGCTGAAAACCGTAAGACACCGTCTGTGCATCTGTGACCTGAGCAGCCCCGTTTGTGATGTGCCAGTTTTCTGAGTATGTCGATTGGTATGCATGATTGAAACTTACGTGAGTAGCAAAACTTTTGAACAGCGGAAACTGTTCGAGACCGTCCCAGGTAAACGAATAGTTCATTCGCGGCATGTACTGTCCGAATATTTTGTCAAGAATTGGAAGTGTTTCGAATCCTTTGACGAACGCCTGTGAAAGCTTCTGCTGGTCTGAGACCGTATTTGTCGGATCGTTTTTATTTGCTTGATAATCCGTCTCGACCTGATTTATTCCGCTCTTAAACGCGGAAAGGAACAGCACCGGCGGGATTGTAAAGAAGCTCCTGTTGATTTGCCCGGAAAGCGCAATGTTGGCAGTGGCGGAGTCATATATCGGATTACCGCGTGTGTCGGTCGCGTATTGGATGTTGCGATTATAACTCCACCCGACGTGCCACGAGAGATCTATTCTTGCGCCCTGCCATAAATTTCTCGAGGTCCTAATGTCCATTGAATTAGTATTTGTAAAGATATCATTGATGATAAATCTACTTGAATCGGACGGACTGGCAATTCTCACGGTCTGAGTCTCCCCGAAGCCAAAGAAGGGAAAGCCTTTCTTTGTGAAAAAGACGAGCTTGCTGTAAGGATCGGAAATAAGTCCGAGTTGATACAGTTGTGAGGGGCCGAGCGCCGGATTATTCTCCTGGATGAACGGTACTCTGAAAAAATTCGCCATACCCGGTCTTAGAGATGGCAGTCCGTTGTTCTGCGACATATCAGCGGAAGAGAAATTTATCGAGACGCTCTCGAAATTCAGGAACGGGACCTTTATCAGGATATTTGCAAGATTGCCGAGTTGGTTTCCTTTTCCGCCGCTTGCAGTGACCGTTGATGTCGTGTCTGCAGGAAGCTCGAATTCCTCGCGTCCATGGCCGCGTCCCCGTGCATTTGAGGAAGGTGGCTGTGGTTGAAGAGTATCGGGTGTGGTGGATATTGCCGCGCTCGTACTTCCACCGAACAAAGGATCGGTAAGCGCCTTCAAACGAATGGTTGAGCCTAACTGCAAAGTGCCATTGACGCCCGATGTTTTCGCAAGCTGTGCTTGTTGCAGGTTATTGCTCCAATGATATGCGGAGTTATAGCTCGCCTGCATATCAATATATTGCTGTATATTGAACGGAAGTTTCGGCTGTGTCGTGAGCGAAAATTGCTGAGAGTAATCGTAATCGGAGCCGAAGTTTATAAGCCCGTTGTTCAGGAATATCTGGCGGAACACATAAGAGTCCGGGCGCGGTATGCTTTTGCCACCGGCCGTATCTACGTCGATCAAATAAAGCGAGCTGTTTACTGAAAACCGATAGTCGATAGTAGGATTCAGTATTCCATTATTGGTCAGGCGCCAGTTGAAACCTCCCGATCTCGACGACGAGAAATTCGGCGTAATTCTAGGATTAATTTGCGTCCAGTAATCCTCCACCGCGAGCATCCTCGATGCACTCATAGACAAGTTAAACGAGCTCGGCAAATACCTGATCTGGAAATCCTGGCCTGGAGAATTTGTCGAAGGAATGTTCCCGGGAGGGTTAATATTTTCGGGACCTCCACTGGGAGGATTGAAACCTCGTGGATTTGGATTGGAAATCGGCGAGCTGCTTGTTGTTGTCTTGCTCTTCGACGGAAAAGGTGTAAACCATGCCGCAGGATCAAGCTGGACCGAATACCCGCTTGAAAAATTCCATGTCCATTGATTTCCGCTCTTGACCTGGGTGTCTCGATACTGTGAACCAGACCAGCTGTATCCCATAGTGATATTGTTGAGGATATCCTTGAAATACCATTTTGTGGAAGGAACGGCTATACGCAGCGTAGGAATCGACCAGGAATTCTGAACTCTCAGCACCTGCGAACTGGTCTGCAGGCTATCCGCCAGGGATGCGGCGGCTCCCGGTGCATATCCCAGGGTATCCAGGTACTGCTTCCTTTTTGCAACGGCTTCGCTGACGAGTATGTCGCTTCCGGCAAGGTACAACGGATTTGAAAAGCTTTCGCTGTGAGAATAAGCAAATGGTATGCTCGTCCCTTGCCATTCGCGCGGCAGGAGTCTCTCGAGACTGAGGGAAGCGTTTACTCCCCAGTTCTGCTGCGTATTCAACGATCCAAACTGGGTTGTAAGTCCGTGAAAGTACGGATCTGTCTTAGAGAAATTGAATGCAAGTGCGCCAAAGTCGGCGAGCTGGAGATTTGCGCTGAAACTATAAGCACCGCCTGGAGTATTGTCGGCGTCCGTGAGCCTGAGTTCATCGACCCAGACAGACCCGTGAAGCACTGTCGCGCTTCCAGCCCTCTTGTTCGTGATCCCGATCTGGAAATATGAAACACTCATCAACGACGGGTTCCCTTGAAGCCAGTAAGTCGAGCCGGGAATTCCATTGTCGGTGGGAAGAGGCACGACGTTTGGTTGATTTACAGAGTCCCGCCGCTGTTTGATCGCAGTGAGTTCCGCAAAATTGATAGTTATATCCTGCCAGCCGGCCCTTATGGGGGGCACAGGATTGTTTATGTACCTAAGAGGTTGTCTATATTCATAAAAGTTCAGCGAATCGCTGCCGAATCTTATGTAAATGTCCGCATCATGATCAGTGGAATCAACGTAACGGAAATTCGGATCTCCATGAACAAAGAACTTCATGTCTTTATAGTGGAAAACGTTTAGCGAAGTCGGAAGATACTTGAGCACATATCTCGAATCGCCACCATGCAAGCCATTGAGGATCAAATCCAGAGACTGCTCGTTGAGTGTAAGGGGAGTCGTCGGATTTGAATGATCGACCGGCTGAAGACCCGGAACAGGCGCATTATAACCGGGATTATCGAAGACATCGACGACGGAAGCTTGCATTGTCGTGTCCTTCACGTCCGGTGTCCGCCAATAGTTTCCGACGAGGTCCATCTCCGCTATATTTACCAGCATGGGTGAAGTCATTCCATCGAACCAGACTCTGACGGATTGCACCACGGAAAGGCTCGGCTGCCCGATAACTTTCGAAGTATCTTTAAGCGGGATCAGGTATTCGTACCATCCTTTCGAGCCAACACCGGCGACATACTTATTGTTCGTCGTGTCCAGCTTTACGTCGTACTCGTAATAACTGTTCGTCTGATCTAAGAATCGATTGTGGTTAAGATCCTCGCCATCTGGAAGAAGCCCAGTCGCGGAGACGGAATTATACTTTGTACCGTTGACTCTAAGATAATTATGACCGTTTATGTCTGCGAAGTAAGCACCTCCGTCGGGATCCGCACTGATGGAATCATTAACGTTCCACCATGGTCGGTCCGGCTTGTCTTTGATCCACGGAAATAATGAATTCTCCTCCGCAATCGAAAACTGGTCTATTCCAAGATCGTTATTGCGCACTCCTAAACCGGTAGTGTCCTCCGAGCGAAAGACTCCATCCCCAAAGACATCCTCTCCGATCTGCCCGATATCGACGTGCATAGTGCCGTGGGGATGCGTCGATGGATCGATCTGCATCCAAACCTCCAGGTAGTTTATGTTTTGCCCGACGAGGTCGCTGGCGTTGGACGAGAGATCCACCATCATGCCACCCCATGCCAGTTTTGCCAGGTTTGGATTGTTGTTCTTGGTATCCAAAGTCGTGTCTATGTCGCGGGCTCTATTGTATTGACCCCTCACGGTGTCGAGGAAACCAACATGGAGCACCGTCACCGTCTGCTGATCGACGGAAACCTGTTTGCTGGGCCATATATCCTTAGAAAGTGTAGTCGGCGGAATATCGTTGTACCAGTATGCCCATCCGCGATAGTCGTTCTTCGTTGAGTCAGGCACTTCCCGGTTTAACACCGAATCTATGGCGGTGTTCTTTGGCGGACTTGCTATCGACCATGAAGAGAAGTTTATCGGCAGAGGGATAGTTCTTTTCGCTCCCTCAAAGTCGTCAATGTACGCCACGCCCTGTCCGTTGTCATCCGGGATCGGGCTCGTCCTTGTGTTGGGATTCGGAAGCATGTAAGCGGCTTCACCGTGCAACGTTAACCTTGATGGAGCAGCCGTCTGGATCAAAGGAAGCGCATCGAGAGCTTTCGTAAGGAATGGAAGATCGGCGGAGGTTCCTCCATCGACTCCAAGTATCAAATTGCTCATCGGTTCTTCCCCAACCTGGACTTTATCGTTTGGCGACTGGAGCGAGTAGTTCATCAAGGTAAATCCAAGACCGGTCTGGTCGTTGATTTTCAAATCGCCCCTAAGACCGCTGAGCGATTTTGATGCGATTGTGAAAATGTCGTTCGTCTCGTATTGAATCTGGACGTTCGCACCCGGCTGGAGCGCCGCCTGATTTCTAATAGTCAGTTCACCGGTGAGATAATCGATGGAATAATCCTGGTCGGGGACCAGCGGCTGGCCGTTGTACAGAACTTTGACGCTTCCCTGGACGAGATTAAACCCGAGGGGAATTCTAGAAGTGCTCGAACCAACGTAGGAACCGGTTACCGAAAAGAGGTTGTGTGTATCCGAAGGATAAAAATCGTCCGTCGTATCATAAATAGACTCATATACAAAGGAATCTGGATTCGATATCGAATAACCGTTTCCAGATTGGTGGAACGCCTCCACGAAAGGCTCGATGAACGGGAAGATTAGCTCGCCGTGATATGAGTCTATGTCGACCCCGTCGTTATAATAAAAAGTATTCTGCGCGCCTGCAGTTCCCGTTCCGTCGATGCGAAACAAGTGTACGAGGCTTATCCCGTTTATATTATCCTGCGCCGTGGTGCCGGACGGCGTGTAAAGTATCTTAAGATCCTTTATGGAACTCGCGCTGAGATTCGTTCCTCCGACGGAGTAAATGTTCCGCAGCATCAATCGCCAGGCTTCCGCGTGACTGGCATCGTGGATTAGTTTATTTTTCGGCTTTACTAGCTTGAGAACCAGCCTGTCTTTTGCTGATGTATCGGCAAAAGAAAAGGTGCCGTAAGTATTGCCCCCTTGTGTGCTGTAGACGACTGCTATTATCTGCTCAGCGGTATAACTGGTATTGAGAGTCAGAACGCCGGTGTTCTTATCAATGCTGTACTGAGACGGATCAAGTTTTATAAAAAGGCCGTTTTCAACCTGCCCCGAGGAATCGGTGGCGCCTTTGGTTTGTAAATTTGAATAATAACTTTGGCTGGCTGTGTTATTGGGAGGCAGGTCCATCACGGTTACACAAGATCTAACATTAGGATTTCCCGCGGGATTAAAAATCGATTCGTAAACTTCGATCTGTGTAATGATGAGAGCCTGCTTATCTATTTGAGTACGGCCGCTTTGATAGTAGTCTTCATATTCCCCGATATAATTCGTATCGATGAAGAAATGGTTTTGCGAAAAATCGGTAGCACGGAAACTGATTGGCAGGGCAGAAGATCCGCCGCTGTAAGTCAGACTTTTCCCCTGTGCTTTCTGTTGACTTGCGAGTCCAGTAAGAGTGAGCGGACCGAATTGAGCAGTGGCTTTGATTCCGAACAGCGCCTGGCTGCTCCCGACAAATGAAGACGGCGTAGACATAGATACGTTTCCCGCCTCGACGCTCTTGATAATTTCGTCGTCGTAGCCCGTGTACTTTATATGCAGCTGGTTTTCATAGTCGAACTGGTTTTGAGTATCCCAGTTTGCTCCGATGCTCAGTTTGTCTCCCACCGTTCCGTCGACATTTATCTGGACATCCTGTTTGAAATCCGGCTGGTTCGTAACATTCCCGAGCGCGGAGAGAGTCTGCTGGTCGGTTTTTTGATTTCTCCATGCACCATGGACATCGACGGCTCCCGATATTTTTAAATTGATCCTTGGAGGACCAAAGATGCTGAGAACTGGATTCGAAGGAATCGGTATGTCTATGTTGGTTATCCCCGACATGAGAGAGCCAAGCTGGTTCACACCTGTTTTCGAGGTGTACGCATGAGCAAGATCTTCCCAATTTTTCTGGATAAAATAATTTTCCTCAAGCTTGACGTACTGGTTCAATGGAATCTGGATTGGAATTCTTATGTCTTTTCCCCACAGTGTTTCCTGAACGTCCACATCGTCCCCGGCACTGTCGATGGTGGCAGTTCTCTGCACCACGTCGGAATAGATGAAAAGCGGGTAACGATATCCGGGAAAGATCTGTGCCTGGGGATTGTCGTGCCTTATCCCCGACAGCCATTTGGAAAGTTTCAGCGAATCTAAAGAAATTGTGTCCGACTTTATCCCTGAAGAATCCGTGCGAGCCAGCATCGAGTCCGTTTTTCCTCTTGCAGAAAGAGTATCATAGGCGTGCTTTGACATCAGACTGTCGCCAACCTCCGGCCGGATGGATTGCTCCTTTCCGCGGGCAATGGAATCTATCGACGCGGATTTAACCGTATCGCGATTGGTAGAAACGTTTTGCGGTGATGGATGGCCTAACGAGGTCGTATCCCGTCGTGAGGAACCAGGCTGGTAATTTCCCGTCTTCGCAGCGTGTCCAAAGCATCCCGTGAAGATAAATGCCCACACTCCGGCATTAATTATGCAAACGGGGACGGCTGTCAGCGCGAAGCGGCTCGTATTAGCCTTAATAATTTCCACCTATACAGACTGCTTAATACTACTCGACGAATAATTTTATTGACACTTTAGCAATCTGTATGTATAAGGCTCCATGAGTTTAAGTGCTTATATGTGAAAAAAATATCAAAGCCCAGAGTAAATATCAAGCAAGGAAGGTATGCCTCTTTCGATGGGTCATCAAAAGCCGTCTGAACGAGAAGCCCGGCTGAATGTGTAAAAAACAACGAATTCAATGACGCTCTTCGTTCTTGGTTAAGTCTTTTCCCGGGGAATCTTTGCGAGGCTGGTGCGGTTAACTCAATAGAGAGTGCGTCTTTGAAAATATTCTTTAAGTTCCTCGTTCTGGTATGTCGCCGATAACTACAAATCTTTTGCCGAGAAGTGACGGACCGGAGGAAGGGAGGCAAATGGAATGCGTGATTCTTCCAGTGGTTGGGATAGAAAACGGGAGGGCGAAAAGATTCTCATTGCTGAAGACGAGCAAGCGATGAGGGAACTGGTCGTCGAGATTCTTGAGAGTGCCGGTTACACGGTTATCGCAGCGTCGAATGGAATCGAAGCTGTCGATGCTTTCAACAAAGAGAAAAACGAAATCTGTCTTGTGATTCTTGATAGAAATATGCCCGAGATGAACGGCGACGAGACCTTTCGCGCTCTGAAGAAAATCGGCTTGAACGTTCCCCTCCTCATCTCAAGCGGGTCCATTAAGGATGAGGGAAAGCTGGTTGGCGAGGGAGTCACGGGTCTTATTGGAAAGCCTTACAGCATTGAGGAGCTGCTTGAAAAGGTAAAGTCGACTTTGGAAAAACAGAAGAAGAGCTGAGCAAAAATCCCTGGTGGCGTTTAACCGTCCAGCATGCTTGTCTTCCTGAAAATCTTGTCGTCGGGCTCCCACAACTCGATCTTGTTCCCTTCAGGATCCATGATCCATCCAAACTTGCCGTAATCATATTTCTCTATGTCTCCGACAATTTCTACTCCCTCTTCCCTGAGTCTTTCGATCAGGGCTTCGAGGTTTTCTACGCGGTAGTTGATCATGAAATCTTTCGTCGATGGATGAAAATATTTCGTCACCCTCTCGAAAGGTCCCCATACCGTATGCCCGTATTCGCCCGCTTTTTCCTTCTGCATCCATTCAAAAACAGCGCTTTCCCCAACTGGAGAAATTCCCAGATGTTCGTTGTACCATCTCAAAATACTTTCCGGATTCTCGCATTTGAAGAAGATTCCACCTATTCCCGTTACGCGTTTCATAATTTCGCCTCCTCTTTGAACCAAAAACAGTTGTCAGTCAGAAGCAGTTCAGCTCCGAACTTCGATCTCCGTTTTTTTAAAACTATACCATCTTACTTGCGGGCGATAAAGAAAATTCTCTTGAACGGATAAAGTACTTTCCCGTTTTTTTGCACCGGATAAAGATTGGCGCATTTCGCAAGGACTTCGCTCTCAAATTCATCACGGCTCGTTTCATCGGGAAGCCTTTCTAAGAACGGCCTCATCCCGGTTCATTTGTACCACTCCACTAGCTCCGCATGAGAATTCAACACATGATAGTAAATAGTTTCCCAAATATCCAGCTTCCTGGAGATTTGTACCATGATGTTATAATAATATTCGCTGTCATGGTAGGTTATTTGTTTTTCTGCTCCGGTTATGAAGGCGACCATTTCCAGCTTGAAGAGACTGTGAGCAATGCCTGATGCAACGGCGACCCGTTATTCGCCGGAACCTGAACAGCCAGCGCGCCTCCATGATTCACATTTTCTAAAAGCCTCGGCAAGAGTGATCCATGGTCCGGCATCCACTGGATCGCCGCATTCGAAAACACGATGTCGAATTTTCCGTCGAAATTGAAATCTGTAGCATCGCCGATAAGCCACTCGTCGTCCGGGAAGTCCTCTTTGGCTTTCTTTATCATTTCGACCGAACTATCGTGGCCTGAAATTTTTGCGTTGGGCCATCTCTGACGGAGAACCTGAGTGCTGTTGCCCGAACCGCAACCGACGTCGATGATAGACTTCGGATTCCTTACGTCAATCCGTGCGGCGAGGTCTACAAATGGCTGCGTCCATTCGTCTGCAAATTTTAAATACTGATCAGGATTCCAGTTGGGCACGCTTACATAAAATTTCAAGCTGTAAATTGCGCATTGATTTTATTCCAGTTGGAGTCCTTTTCCTATTGCCATCTTGCCGACGAGTATCTTCTCTTGATCTCCGGCGATTTATCCACAAATGTATCCAAACCGATCCGTTTGATGGTACAAAGGCTGAACACTTTCAAATTATGCGGCAAAATCCCGGCCCTGTTTGCCGCGGGATCGAGTCTCTCGCAGGGGAACTTATCACAGTCAAAACAAAATTCCACTTTATTTTCAGAGGCGCACCCGTAAGTTTCACAGGCTCCTCCGATAACCGGGCAATTTCCTTTAACGGCCCTGCAGCCGTCGCAAGGCCTTTTGTCTTTCAGCATGCGCCGTTCAACCAGCCTGTTGAAGAGCTTATGGTTGTCCCTGCATGCATACGGTTCACATACTCCGCGGTCCATTCCGCAAGTTGCTACCGGATCATATCTCTCGTTCATCAACATATGAATTTGTCTTTGAAGTTTTTCCCGCTTAATCTTGATTTTCACTTTGCTTAAAACTCTGCATGAACTCAAGCATAATTTGCATTCCAAGATTTTTCAGTCGAGCTCTTCCAAAATTTTCGCCGCATCGCGAACGCACTGAGCACAAATCGTCTTCACCATGTTCTTTTCTTTGAACTCTTTCTGGCCTCCCTCGGTATTGAGGTCGATGCCCCCTAAGATTTCCTTGCATACAATTGTGCCGTGAAGTTCACGGAAGCGGTCGGCAAACTTCCTGACGTCCTGGTACGTTTTTCCCACCGATTGTCTGTCTGCAGCATCCACGTTTCCGTACTTTGCACCTATGACCATAAACGCTCCGGTCACCGCGCCGCAGACATCCTGCATTCGTGCCATGCCCGCACCAAATCCGGTTCCGATCTTCATCGCCTGTTTCTCATCTATTCCATAGAGCGGTCCATAGGTGGAGAACACAGCCTGCGAGCAAAGATATCCACCTAAAAATGTTTCTACTGCTTTTTCTATTTTGTCTGACATCGTTTGATCCTGATTTGTAGACCGATCAAAAGGGGAACGTTTTATTTTAATCTAAACGTGGCACAAATTCAAACGGAACGAGCATTGACCGCGATCATTTAACCCACTTTGCCGAAATATTTCAGGACCCGCAGTGCCCTCAATGTGTTCCACCGGCTTGGCTCCCCGGATTTCTCCATTTCGAAATGCGTGAAGCCCGGATGTCTCGCGCACTTCCATTGCCCCGCTTCACTCCTTCTTTCCAGGAGAGCATCGATGGCATCATTCATCCTTTTGTCATATTTCACTTCTGCCAGACGAAAATAATCGAGGGCTTTCAGAATATCGTAGCGCCAACGGCAGGGATAAGACAATCTTAAGAAATCAGACTTGATGATCCCGCCTGTTCGATGGGAGCGGAATAATTTATGCCGTAGAATGAACTCGTGTGAATCGTGCCGGACTTCGGGAAGCTCACTCAACCTGTATGTATAACCGTTTCTCTCGTATTCGAGAATTCCTTCGACAACGGAAAGCGTCGTGTGCAGAGAGCTGTGTACCGGTTTCTTCTCCTTCCTGTTGGAGTGACAATTGAAACCACCGTCAGGCATTTGCTCCGACAACAGGAAATCGACGATGGACTTCAGACGCTCTTCTTTAACTTGAAAATATGACGAGTAATCCAACGCCATCCCGTTCACACAGACGTCGCTGACCTTTACCGACTTCAATGGATTCAATCCGCCGTCCGGCCCCTTTTCCTTCTCAAAAACCATCTTGAGGGTTTCCGAGATAGTCTTGTTGCCGGGCGAAATACAAAGATACTTCAGGTCAAGGAGAGTATAATGGGTCGATGTCCATTTCGGCAGATAAAATGCTCCTCCCCAATGTCCGTTCGATTTACGGAACGAAAGAAACTTCGCTCCCCATCCTTCCCTCTCGATTCTTCTCCTGAGCTGCGGTTTATCAACGCCCCACAAATCTCTGTACGTCTGGTATTGTATCGACACATCGCCCTCAAGGAGCCATGATATGAGTTTGTCGTCTATCATCTATGCTACGAGTAGTGTCTTGCCGTGCCTTCTGCGATAACGTCTTATAAACCAAATAACGATTGCAGCAAAGGCGATTACTACAACGACAATTGCAGCGAGCGCAGCTTTTGCAATGAGCGCGAAGCCCCAGCTCACTCCGAAATTCATCGGTATGTATGAGTTCAACGACGTGTTCGGCACACCCTTGTCATAAAAACTCGTCAGGATGAGCCTGGTGTTTTCCACTTTAGCATACCATATATCGTTCACGTGACCGCATTCGGAAAGAATAATCTGTCTGCAATTTTTCAAGTAGGGGAGCAGCTCATTCGTTGCAAATTCAGGTGGCGTGGAAAAATCTACGCTTCCGCTCAAAAGCAATGTCTCTACATTGGATCGCTGTGCTTTCCGGAATTTCTCCGGCAAGTGCGTCATGGGCCAATGGCCATAGCTTAGTGGACCCCACAGCAGTTTGCCCATCGGAGAACCAAGAGGCAAATCACGAGGCTCCATATCGGCGGAATAGTTTCGCGTGGAATCGAAATCCGCACCGACGGCTTTCGAAGCGAGATCGCCCCATGTCACCAGCGAGGGCATGACATAATCATACGCGAGTGACATCAGGGCCAGTCCGCTTGGGTCTCCATGTTCTGCCGCGACGTACGCATCGAATGCCATTGCCGCGGTGCTGCGATGGAAGAGTAGAGCGAAGGTGACTACCTTCACTTTCCCGGGATTGATGGGAAAGACCAGCCAACGAGGCGGCATGTTGTTCAAAATGTTTCGCATGGTTCTATAAAGATCAGGACTCTTTCCGGTCATTGTGGAATCCCATGACCACAGATTCGCGTAGCGTTTCAATTGTTCGTCAACCGTCTGCGGCTCCCAGACAAAATGCCCGGGAGGATTGACCCCGATCATGGCTGACCGGAATATACGTTCAGGATGTTTAAGTCCGTAGAGATATGCGACGCGGGTGCCGTAACTCTCGCTCAAGAGATCGATGCGGTCGTAGCCTAATGCCGTGCGAACAGATTCATTGTCTTCGATGCACTCGATCATCGAGTATCCATCGAGATCGACACCCTGCGCTTTCAAACGCTCTGCACCTGCACCCCATGCACGTCCGATCATCTTCATCGATTCTTCGCTCAATGGATCGCTGGCTTTCTTGAATGCTTCGGTAACATCCGGGCAGTCGAGTACAGTTGAGCCATCGACACCTCTGTACCCGACGAGTACGAAATCGTGTTCAGGAAGAAAAGTCCACGCTTTCCCCCGGTCCCATGACATATTGCTCTGACCGGGTCCACCGGCGAGGCCGAATATCGGCTCTGCAGGATTTCTTGAATGAGAGTGAATACGAAGAAAGGGTATGTTGATTAAGCGGGATGCGGGTCTGCTTCTGTTTTCCGATACAGTGATCGTTCCGAAATCTGCATCATACTTTTCGGATCCTATTTCAAAAAGCCTGGTTTCTTTGACAAAGCTTTCTGCTCTAGAATTTGGTGGTGCAACGGGGTAGCGCTTGCTCCCGTCGCTACATCCGAATCCGGAGACAATCATGGTCAAGAAAAAGGCAAACTCAATTATTCTTTTTATAAGGCGCCTCGGCAACACGATAGGTACTCCTCTTATTAGAGATCTTATAGACTGGGGTGAGTCAATTTTAATTCCCTCGACTTCGGTCTTCCCACGCTTTGTTCCATCTATTTTAGACGAAACACCGAACAAATTCAAATCGAAGACCCGCTACGCAGCGCTGAGAAATAGTCCAGTCGGACATTTCCTGATCGCCGAGTCTGCGGGGTGCTTTATTTCCTTACCTGTCCGTTTCCCCGGACGACAAACTTCATGCTGGTCAGCTCGGCTAGCCCCATCGGTCCACGCGCATGAAGCTTCTGCGTGCTGATTCCGATTTCTGCACCGAGTCCGAATTCAAATCCGTCTGTGAACCGAGTCGATGCGTTGACATAAACAGCCGCCGAGTCGACTTCCCGCAAAAATTTTTCGCCGTTCGATTTGCTGCCGGTAACGATCGCGTCCGAATGATGCGAGCCATAACGATTTATGTGCTCGATCGCTTCGTCGAGGCCCTTCACCACCTTTATTCCGATAACGAGGTCTAGATATTCCCGGTACCAATCACCCTCGTTTGCCTGCACTGCATCATGGAGAATGGCCCGAGCGTATCTGTCGCCTCGAAGCTCGACGTTTGCCGACCTCAGTTTTTCTGCTACGCGCGGGAGAAAAGTTTTCGCAATTCTTTCATGCACCAGTAATTTTTCTGCCGCGTTGCACACCGACGGCCGTTGCACCTTCGCATTCACGACAATTTCCTCGGCCTGCCTCAGGTTTGCAGAGCTGTCGACGTACACGTGGCAGTTCCCCTCGCCATGCGCGATGACGGGAATACTGGAATTCGCCTGGATGTATTTGATCAGCTGCTGACTGCCGCGCGGTATGATGATATCGAGGCATCGATCTTGCTCGAGCATTTCCGCAACGGCTTTTCGATCAGTCGTATCTATGAACTCAACACAGCCAGCGGGAAGACCGACGCTCTTCAATGCCTTTTTGATGATCTCGACCAGTTTCCTGTTGGTGCGGATTGCCTCGGAACCGCCGCGAAGGAGGACGGCGTTTCCCGCTTTCAGACAGAGCACCGACGCATCCACGGTGACATTTGGACGCGCTTCATAAATAATCCCGACTGCACCGAGCGGCACGCGCACCTTCTCAATCGTGAGTCCATTTGGACGTTTCGTTCGTTCCAAAATTTCGCCGACGGGATCCGGCAGAGCTACAACATCGTGGACGCCGGCAATCATCTGGGCAATTCGCTTATCATTAAGCGTCAGCCGATCCAGAAGAACTTCCGATATTCCTGCTTTTTCAGCGGCAGCTAAATCCTTTTGATTGATTTTGCAGATCGCCTCCGTTTCGCGTTCAAGCTGCAATGCGATCGCATTCAGCAGGCCATTCTTTTCTGCAGTAGTCGCATTGTACAAAATGCCGCTCGCCTTTTTTACCGACTTGGCTTTCGTCTCTATCGTGGTCATTTCTTAAGAGCCCCTTTGTGATAATGATCCATTGCACCACTCAGTCTTCAATCACCGCGAGATTATCCCTATGCACCACTTCGGCCGGCGCCTTTCGTCGCAGGATCGCTTCTATATCCGCGCTCTTCTTCCCTTTGATCTTCATAAGCTCTGCTGAAGAATATCCGGTCACTCCTTTTCCAATTTCATTCCCGTCCGTATCCAGGATCGATATTATGTCCTTCACATTGAAACTGCCGTAGATTTTAACTATGCCGGAGGGAAGAAGGCTCTTATTGAGTTTCAGCAAGGCGCTCTTCGCTCCCTCGTCGACCACTATAGTTCCCGCAGTTGACGACACGAAACCTATCCACTGTTTCCGCATCGACAATTTCTTTTGCGCCGGCAGAAAAACCGTTCCGCGAAATTCCCCGGAGAAGATTTCATCGATGGCCTGCGGGTTTTTTCCGTTTGCTATAATCATGGCGATTCCCGATTTGACGCAGCGTTTCGCCGCTTGAATTTTCGTGATCATGCCTCCCGTGCTCAGATCGTTTTTATTTCTCTTTGCAAAGCGTTCGATCTCCGGAGTTATTTTTTCAACGATGCGAATCATTTCCGCATCATGGTTCAATGCGGGATCGTCGGAAAACAAGCCGTCAATGTCCGTCAGGACTATCATAATATTTGCTTCGACAAGAGTTGCGACCATGGCGGACAGATTATCGTTGTCGCCCAGTTTGATTTCTTCAACTGCGACCGTATCGTTTTCGTTGATGATCGGCACGACACCCTTGTCGAAAAGGACGGCGAAAGTATTCTTTGCATTCACATACCTGCTGCGGCTTATGAAGTCGTCCTTCGTGAGAAGAATTTGCGCGATAGCGAGGCGCTGTTTACGAAAAGCGTTTTCGTATGCTTCCATGAGGAGCGGCTGGCCGACGGCAGCGGTTGCCTGGCTTTCCGGAATGGATTTAGGACGACCCGAGAGTCTCATAGCAGCGACACCCGCACCAATTGCACCGGAAGTAACGATTGCGACATTCTTGCCGAGCGACCTGAGGTACGAAACGCTCTTTGCGATTGAATTGATCCGTTCGATATTGATACCGCGATCCTTTTCAGCAAGTAAGTTGGTTCCGATCTTGATAATAACGGTATTACGGTCTTGCAGAATATTTCTTAGTCGATGCATTGTCTTTTTGCTTTTTTGAAATATATAAGGAAATACCTCAAAATTCATGCGGAGCGCAAAAATTTATTCGGTCGACAGCTCTCTGTGAAGAACGCGAAAAAAGTTTTCGCTTCCTCTTTTCTCCTTCCGCGGATAGTGACCGCAATCTTTAAGCAATATAAACCTGAAGTTTTTCAGGACCGCTTTCAGCGGCTCCTCCACCCCTCCGGCCGGATGAGGGTCATAGTCTCCGTGGATTGCTACGACAGGACAACAAATCTCTCCTCCAAAATTCAGGAGTCTCCCGTCATGTCTAAGTCTCTCGGCTTCCGGCCAGACTGACTGAAATATCTCCGGTTGAAAGCGAAGATTTTCTCCTTCTGACTCGATCGGATCAAACGAATCTGTTTTCGACATCAATCCTTGAAACCTATTGAAGATCGACGAATCCACTCCTCCTTGAGCAGAATTGTTCATCAACCGCAGCGTCCTCTGCGCCTCGATCCGTTCAACGCCAGACAGACGACTCATCCTCAATTCGGTCACGCTGGTTCCTTCTTCAAACGCACCTGCCCCGATGAGAATAAGTTTGCGCACATCGTCCCGGTGTCTCGCGGAAACCATAAATGACAGCCAGGCCCCCCATGAATGGCCGATTAAGAAAACCGGCGAGCTGCAGTTTTCGTTCATAACCGAATGCAGTTCTTCGATTTGCCCGTCGACTGTTTGTGAAGTCTGAAATAGCTCGACGACTCCCCGCTTCTCCGACAGCTTCTTCGCAACGTAACCCATTCCACCCGGAGCGCCGGGCCCGCCATGGACGACTACGATCTAATAGGGCTTCTTGCCATGTTTGCGATAATTCAACTTGTTCATTTGAAGATGGTACAGCGGATTTTCATTCGACTCGCCGTGCTTAAAAATAAACCGATTCCTTGAAGATTCAAATTGATCTGTGACTCATTATCCGACGAATGTGGCAGGATCCCAGCATGTAAGTGCAAACATTGCACATCGAAAAGCTTTTCCTGCACAGTCCCAAGTATTGTTAAGCTCAAATAACCTGTATTTGAATCTTTCTCATGGCACGCTTTATGACCTAATTTAAAAAATGGATCGAAGGGCGGTTCGTATTTGCACCATTTAGAATTTATACTTGGTCCTGGTCTGAGAATGTATAACCTTCGGCGAATGAGTTCTTTCAAGGAACTTGCGCTATGGAAAGGATTAACAAAATTTTTGGGAGGCTGAAATGAAAAAGGTTCTAATTCTCGGATCAATTTTATTCGTATCGAATTCTCTGTTAGGTAATCCATTACCTGATCCGCATGCGACCATTTTAGAATTTAGATTCGATCCTGCTAACAAATGGGAATTGGAAATAGGCACACCGGTATTGTACGCCAATTACTACGACAGCATCTGTATTTCGACATCGGGCGGGATAGCACGAGTAAAAATTGACTCGACGGGATACGCGGCTTCAGTTTTAGTAATAACCCCTGATAGTCTTTTATCTCCCCTTTCCATTAATGATACCGGTGATTGCATTACGGTTTATTCATATATATCAAACAAGAGTTTTGGCGAAATATCGATGAAAGATACATTATCGTTCGGGAATTATCCTGGTTCAACGCTCGATTCAATACCGACAGGATACTCGATCTGCAGGTTCCATTTTTATTTTAATCCCGACAATAGCTATGACATTTTCTGTCTCAGGAAAAACTCTACTATCGGTGCTTCATATGATACCAGCGGTTGCTGTGCCACCATGACTGGAAACATGTACGATAAAAATAACAAAAAGATAACCGGTGGAGCTTTCACACTGGATTATCCGGTTACATTTAACGCGGAGAGCAGCTATTCGACAAGGGTACTCGCTCGAAAGTGTGCCATCTCCGGCATGTTTCAGGGAACAAGTGCTACCGGGTGGTACTGGTGGTGGACGGATACCGTGAGTATAGATGCGTACCCAGATTCTCTCATCCGAAGAGACCTTCATTTCACAGATCTCGTTGGAATAAAGGAGAGACCCGCACCATCCAATCACGACTTGTATGTCATCAATTATCCGAACCCGTTTAATCCGGCCACGAATTTCTATGTCAGAATACCGGATCAATTAAAGCGGAAGGAAGGGCGCATTGATATTTATAATTCCATCGGTCAGAAAGTCTTTGTCGTTCCGCTGTCGAACGCTTCGACTTACGAGTGGAATGGCGTCGACATGAGCGGGAAAGCCGTTGCATCAGGAGTCTATTACTACCGGCTTGTATTTGACTATGCTGTTTCCAAAACCGGCTCGATGATTCTATTGAAATGAGATTGACGAGAACGGTTCTAATATTCTTTCTGCTGCTTGGTTCAAACGCGCTGTGCCAGGGTGTTGTCTTTTCTAGAGAAGACATCACATTTCGACTGAGCAGCAAGCACTTCATCGTCGACGGTTATTATTGGTTTTACAATCTCACAGCCCATGAAGTGAATATGTCAATCTACTATCCGTTCCCCGCGACGGGAAATGCCGGCACGGTAGACTCTGTTGATATTTTTGATATCGCCCAAGAAAGTCAGCCAAAATTTCTTGGCAGGACAGAAACTGGATTCAGCTTCATTTTGACCATCGCGGGCCATGATACGACGCTGTACCATATCGCATACCGTCAGAAAGTGGCCGGCGACAGTGCGACATATATTTTGCGCTCCACTCATGCCTGGAATAGACCGCTCGACTATGCAGAGTATAAATTAATGATTGAGGATTCCATCCGCGTCTTCAAATTTTCTTACGATCCCGATACTCTTTATGATATCGGGGGAAAAAGAATCTACCTCTGGAGGCGCACCAACTTCATGCCCGAGAGGGACTTTGTGATCCACTTCAAACCCGAATAAACAGATTCGCGGAATTATTGCTCTGAGGTAAGTTTCCTGTAAGATCTGACGATCGCTTCGTCGGCTTCATACTTCTTTAGAAAAATCTCGAGCTGCCTCCTTGCACCGAACGATTTGTGGACCTGCGGGTTCTCTATTGCTTTCCGTATTATGTCATTGACCTGCCGACCGTTGTAGCTGCCAAAATCATTCAAGAGAGCGCTCGTGGCTTTGGCTTCGTCAAAACTGCGGCTGTGCCCGAGCAGCGTTATCAGTCCATCCAGAAATTTCCGTTGCAGCTTTCGATTTTTGTGTATCACCTTCGCTATGCCGGAGCAGGATCGGGGAATGTTCTCGATGCGGAAGTTAAACGCCTGATACTTCGACAAAAAACCGAAAGGATCTATCGACACCTTGAGCGAGACGATGAAGATTCCTCTGGCTACCGCCACACCGCATTCCTGAGAGGTCCACTTGGAGGTTATGAATTTCTCGGTGAGGAGAGGAAGGAAAGCGTCCGTCCGTTTGAGCTCCGACAGAATTCGTGCTTGCCATTCCTCGGTGGGCTGTATGTCCTCATGCGCGAGAAAAACGTCCATGCCGTAACGGTTCAGATTAAATTTGATTTCTCCGGCAAGCGTCCTGTCAGATGAATGATAACTTAAAAAAACCTTAAGCCCCGGTGTCATCTTCCCGTTCCACTTTCCGATGCGATAAGTTCCTCCAGACAAAGTAAACCGGAATCCCGAGCAGGACAATTATCATCCCGGGCCACGTGTAGCGTGGTTTGAAAACCAAAAGGTCAACGGAGATCGCAGCCGCTGCGAGGATGTATAGCGCCGGCACGATGGGATATCCAAATGCTCTATAGGGCCGGTCGACTTCAGGACGTTTTTTCCTCAGTATGAAAATTCCTGCTATGGTCATGATGTAGAAAATGAGAACAGCAAATATCACATAATCCAACAAATCACCGTATGTCCCAGACAAACACAACAAACTTGCCCAAATTCCCTGTACCACCAAGGCGGTGCCCGGTACGGCCTTGTCGTTCAATTTTCCCGCGCTCTGAAAAAAAACATTATCCTTCGCCATCGCATAATAAACTCGTGCGCCTGCAAGTATCAATCCGTTGTTGCAGCCGAACGTCGAAATCATTATCAGTATTGCCATAATGATGGCGGCGGGCGCGCCGAATATCATCGCCGCCCCGGCAGTTGCGACTCTATCGTCTGCTGCAAATTGGATCCCCCGGCTGACCACATCGCTGCCCGCAGGGCTGCCGCTCAGCGGGAGCACCAAGATATAAGAGACATTTGCGAGAAGATAAAGGATCGTGACCGTCATTGTTCCAAGTGCAAGACTCAGCGGGATGTTCCGTTTAGGATTGACGACCTCCCCCGCGGTGAATGTGATGTTGTTCCATGCGTCGCTGGAGAAAAGCGATCCTACCATGGCAACCCCGATCGCCGCAGCGAGCATCATTCCCGATAACGATTCGATCATGACGACTCTTCCGCCGGAAAGATGAATCCAAGATGCAGACCAGAATCGTGAAAAGTTCGCAGAGATCGCCGGCGCATTCCTGCCGATTAACATGCCGAGCAAAATTAATCCGACCAACGCGAGTGTCTTCGTAATTGTGAAAATATTTTGTACGATTTTTCCTTCGCGGAGTCCGCGCATGTTGACATAAGTGAGAGCTGCAATGCTTGCTATCGCTAGAACTTGCGCCGCGGAAATCCTCAGACCGAATACTGCGGCAATTATATTCGTCTCACCGAACCACGGGATGAGCACTGCGGTGAACTTTGCAAACGCTACGGCGACTGCGGCAATAGTGCCCGTTTGAATGACAAGAAAAAGTGTCCATCCATACAGAAAGCCCGCCAGCGGGTTGTACGCTTCGCGCAGGTAGGCATATTGTCCGCCGACATGCGGCATCATGCCGGCGAGCTCGCCGTAACTCAAAGCTGCAATCACAGTCACGGCTCCGGTAATCAGCCAAACCAGAAGCAAGTACCCCGGAGAGCCGACAGTTCTGGCAATATCTGCACTGACAATAAAAATTCCTGACCCGATCATCGAACCAATGACGATCATGGTCGAATCGAGCAGGCGAAGCTCCCGCTTGAACTCGGGTCTAGGCTCTGCACCAGAGGCGCCTCCACCTTTGGCGGAAAAACTACCGGCATTCATGTTGGACCTCGTTTTCGTTTCGACAAGACGAAACCATTTTACGGAGAAGAGTAGAATCTAAGTGAACACGTGTTGTCCGGCTGAGTCTTGCTATCGGGGGGACAAACTCCACGTAGCAAGTTGCAGTTCTCAGCCGTTTACCGGCCGTTACCGTGAAGGGCCGCTCTTATTTTACTATGATACCGTCCGTATCCAAAGTAAATCGCTAATCCGATAATCAGCCAGACAATCAAGCGCAGCCATGTGTCGAACGGCAGGCTCATCATCAGCAGCGCGGACACGAGAATGCCCATGATGGGCACGAATGGGACCCATGGTGTCTTAAACGGTCGAGACATTTCCGGCCTGCGTCTTCGGAGAATCCAAACGCCAGTGCTGACAATTACGAACGCAAGAAGTGTACCAATGCTTACCAGTTCGCCGAGAATGTCAATGGGGAGCGCCGCAGCGAATATCGCGACAAAAATTCCAACGGCTATTGTCGAAATCCATGGCGTGCGGAATTTTGGGTGGACTTTGCTGGCCCACTTCGGAAGCAGACCATCGTTCGACATCGAATAGAAAACACGCGATTGACCGAGCAACATCACCAACATAACCGTGGCGAGACCGAATATCGCTCCAATTTTCACGAGAAGGCTTCCCCACCTCACACCGGTTGCATCTATGCCCACCGCGACAGGATCTGCAACGTTCAGACTGGTGTACGGAACAATTGCTGTCAGAATTCCGGAAACGAGAATATACAGGATTGTGCAAATCAACAATGAGCCCATTATACCGATGGGCATGTCCTTCTGCGGGTTCTTGGCTTCCTGCGCGGCTGTCGACACCGCATCGAATCCGATATAGGCAAAGAAAATTACGCTTGCAGCCCTCGCAATGCCCGACCAGCCGTACTTGCCGAACTCACCTGTGTTCGGCGGAATGAATTGCTTCCAGTTTATTTTTATCGTCGTATCAGGATGCTGTACCACAAAAGCTCCTGCTATTATTATGAACACGAGCACGATTGTAACTTTTATTATGACGATCGCCGAATTGAAATTTGCAGATTCTTTTATGCCGATAACGAGCACGGTGGTGACTATGAAAATAGCGATTGCCGCAAGAAGATTGAACTGCGCAGTGAGATGCGGCAACGACGTCGGATCGATGTGCATCGTAGTCAGCGAGGCACTGATGCGAGCAAGCCGCTCCCAGTGACCGTTGAACTGTACCATCATTTCACCGTGTGCGCCGGAAAATTGCGGCGGAAGATATATCCCGAAGTCCTGGAGGAAGCTGAGCACATAGCCGCTCCAGCCGGAGGCAACGGTCGCCGCTCCGAACGCATATTCCAATATCAGATCCCACCCAATTATCCACGCGAAGATTTCGCCGAGCGTTGCATAGCCGTATGTATACGCCGAACCCGCGATGGGAATGAGCGATGCAAATTCGGCGTAGCACAATCCGGCAAACAAACAAGCCAGGCCGGCAAGCACGAACGACAGGACTATCGCAGGTCCCGCGTACTTTGCGGCAGCCGCTCCCGTTAATACAAAAATTCCCGCGCCGATAATTGCACCTACCCCAAGGGTGGTCAGGTTGAGCGCACCCAAAGAGCGTTTCAGGCCGTGGCCGGTGTCGGCAGTCTCTTTAAGTATTGCATCGATGGGCTTTGTACAAAGAAGTTCTGAAGACATTAATCCTCCGGTTAAATTTGTTGAGACGTGAGCATGTGCCGGAACGCCGCATTCCAGCGATTCTACGCCTCTACTGATTATGACTATGCATCACGAAACATTATGTCCGTTTGAGCGAGGCAAAAAGGCGCGGTATATTCCCACGGCGGCTGCAAGTTTGATCAGGTCCCAATAGGAAAAAATCAGGAATCCCTGTACCATGGAGATATGCCAATCGCGTACGTAGACGATATCCAAGTAAAACGCGCCGCACGCAAATATTACGACAAATCCAATGAACATCGACAGCAGGGTCCAAAGAATAGAATTATCAGCTTTGATGATCGCACCCACGATACCGGCAGCCAAAACGAAACCGAAAAGATAACCGGCGGTGGTCCCGAGAAGTATTGAGAAACCTGCGGTCGGTCCTGCGAATATCGGAACCCCGACGGCACCCAGAAAAAGGTATAAGAGCACACTAAGGATGCCGTTCCGCCATCCGAGGAATGCGCCGGCAAGAATCACGAAAAGTGTCTGAAGGGTGAATGGGACCGGCTCATGCGGAATATATATTTGTGCGCCTACAGAAATTAGTGCAGTAAACAACGCGATGCCTTTTAATTGATCCAGCACTCCTGCTGAGCTTACTGAACGAAGAGTGGCATCTTTCATTTTACCTCCAATCCCTTCCCGAATCTTAAATCCTGCGCCTATTGAAAAACATGTCCTGCGATGTACGGCTTCCCGAACTGGATGCTCAGGAAATGGTAAGTGTTTAACTACAATTAGTGACAAGAAATTTAGAATTCATGATTTCTTAAAGTGTCTTCATCAGAACCCAAAATATGACCCTGCACGATGAGAATCAAGATTTTCCGAGGAGTCGGAACCAGATTGTTGCCGCGAAGACATGCACATTTGCCATGGCAACTTGACCGGCGCAAGTTCAGGAATTATATTTTTACGAAATCGATCTTCTAGAACATGTGTTACTTTTAAATACCTAAGAATGGGGATATAAAATGCAAAAATGGATTTTGGCCTTCATCGTACTATTTGTCGTCAGCTTTCAGACACGGTCAACTGCACAGTCACCGTCAATCAGCTATAAAGTTGTCAACAAGATTTCTCTTCCAGGAGAGACCGGATGGGATTATCTGTCGATGGAATCTTCTACGGGAAGACTATTCGTCTCCCGGGGGACCATGGTACAGGTTGTCGACGTTAACAACGGCAAACTCCTCGGCACTATCCCGAACACTCCCGGCGTGCACGGCATAGCATTGGCGGAAGACCTCGGGAAGGGTTATATAAGTGACGGCGCCGATTCCTCTGTCACCGTTTTCGATTTGAAGACTCTCAACACTCTGACAAAAATCAGTGTGACTGGAAGAGATCCGGATGCAATTTTATATGACCCTTACACGCAAAGGGTTTTCACGTGCAACGGAAGAGCTGCCAACTCAACAGTTATCGACGCGCAGACCGACAAAGTCATCGGGACAATTCCGCTTACCGGAAGCCCGGAATTTTCCGCAACCGACGGAAACGGAAAAATCTATGTTAACATCGAAAGCAAAAGCGAGATTGATGAGATCAATCCAAAGGAGATGAAAGTTCTTAATGTGTGGCCGCTGTCACCTGGCGAAGGCCCGAGTGGTTTGGCAATTGATTCCAAGAATCATATCTTATTTTCGGTCTGTCACAATAAACTTATGGTCGTGATGGATGCCAACTCTGGGAAAATAAAAGCCACCCTTCCAATCGACGCACGCGTGGATGGTGCGGCTTATGATCCGGAGCTAATGCGGGTTTACAGCTCAAACGGGGCAGGCACATTGACAATCGTTCAGGAAGCAAATCCGGACAGTTTCATGGTTGCCCAAAATCTCGAGACCCAAGTCAGCGCGAGGACAGTCGCTCTGGACAGCAAGACACATCACTTGTACCTGTCGGCAGCAGAGTTCAATCCCCCTCCCCCAGCCACTCCGGATAATCCGCACCCGCGGCCTACGATCAAGCCGGGATCATTTGTCGTATTGGAGGTAGCTCCAATGAAATAGGTCACGCCCCATGATCTACCCGGCAAATCTGTAAATGTAGTCGTCTGCGAACCGGTCTATTTTCCTTGAGCCGTCCTAATAACCAGAACCACAGTGGTAACTATTGAAGCCGCCGCGCCGGCAACAGCAAGAATATCCTTGAACATATCCCAGGTATATAATTCCGGCTTCACGGTCACCTTGGGTATGAAAAGCAAATCACCGGCTTCAATCTTCGTATCGCTTTTGTCATACCAGATATGAGTTTCGCTCTTAATTATCTTCGTATCGCCCGTCTTCGCATCATCCCCCGCCCCCCCCGCTGCTTTGATGTAGTCCGCGTAATCCCAACCCTCATGATAATCCACATATCCCGGATTTCTCACTCGGCCGAAAACGTATATTGCATTAGGAGATTTCGGAACATAGATACTATCTCCACTCCGCAGAGTACAATCGTAATCCTCATCCTTATTCACAAAAACCTTTACGAAATCAGTGGACACAAGTTCCACGGTCGGGCGAAGAAGTATCTCGCTCGTTAGATACGAAAGATCTTCAAGGGAAACCCCGGTGGCCCTATAGGTGTAACTCAACGTATCCAGAATTACGGACTGCCTGGACGGAAATGAATGTGTCCTCCGATAGACGAAAGCGTTCGGTAGCGATGCCCATTTCGTAAATCCACCGGCCAGATTTATGATGGTGCTGAGCCTCGTCGAATCCCTTGATATCGGATAAATCCCCGGGGTTTGCACTTCTCCGCCTACCCACACGTAATAGTCATTTATTTTCGATCTGTCGGTAGGCACGATGACGCGCGAATTTACGGGCAGCGGTGCGTACACAGCGGATGAATCGTCGAGATTCAGATCACTTACATCATAGGTTTTCCCGTTCCAGCTTAATATCTTAGCATGTGCCGTATCGGCAAGAGACGTGTGGCCTGCACATAATTCAAGTAGATCCTTTATTCGATCTCCCGGAACATATTCATAATTCCCCGGCATTTTTACCGCCCCAGAAATGCTTATGCTTCCCGCTTCAAAATTCTCTTTCGGAACAACAATCGCATCGCCTTCCCTCAAGTAGGGGTCGTCGCTAAGATTTCCTGTCATGTAAAATTTTAAAAGATCCACATTTTCAGACGCACCATCCTTGTGCAACAACTCGATCCTGCGGAGAGAAAAATCTGGAAAGGGGGCGGCCGTGTCTGCCGTGCTTCTTGGCAAATTGGCAAGCACGAAGGCGCGGTCAACACGATCAAAGGCTGTCACGATGTAACGTCCGGGTGTATGAACTCTTCCTGAAATCATTACATAAAAACTCTTAGGATAAATTAACGTCAGTGTAATTGTCGATTTCTTGAACTGTGTGCCTAACCGCTCCCTTGCATAGGCCTTTGCCTTTGACAGAGTCATTCCCCCAATCCTTAATTCACCGAAGGTCGGAACGATCAGTGTTCCTTCGGGATTGACACTGAGACTCAACGAAAGCGGAGTCGCCCCCCAAATCCCCACGTTTACAATATCGCCAGGCCCCAAGATGTAGCTGTTGGTATCGACCGGCATATCGTAAGGCGGCGGCTGAACCAGCAGACTCTGAGTCTGGAGATTTCGAAAAAAATCCGCGCTGCTCGTGAACATGCTGGTTGTCAGCGATGGCATTTGAATGTTCTGCGTTGATTGAGACAACTGAGATTCAGATGTCTGTTGCTGCTGTTGTTGCGGAATCAACTGAGCGTGCAATGTTCCGGAAAGAAGGCAGTGGATAAGCCCTAACAAAAGAAGTTTTTTCATGTCACCAACGTTTTTTGATGTATTAATAATACTAATAAAGAAAATCCGTTTACTCAAGGTACATTTGACGCACGTTTCATCTATGAGTCCTCATTAGGTATATTTTTTCTCAAAAAAGGACCAACCATGTTTGAACACAGGAAGGAACCGCTTCTTCCAAGGCGCAAATATGTGCACAGAGTGACGGTGCACGGCTTTTTTGCTCTGGCAGTAATTCTCCTCTCCCTGACCATTGGAATACTCGGATATCATATTCTTGAGGGATTACGATGGATCGATGCGACAGTAAATGCTGCAATGATACTGGGAGGCATGGGACCGGTGAATGAGCTTCACACAAATGCAGGAAAACTATTCGCCTCAGCTTACGCTCTTTTTTCGGGAATGGTTTTCTTGGCCGCAGCCGGCATTCTCTTCGCACCGACGTTCCACCGGTTTCTGCATAAGTTTCATTTGGATGACGGAAGCAAATAAAAGAGCAAGAGTCGTCAGTTTATGCTCGTTGGGATGTTTGTGCGGGCTGCCCGGAATTTCTGAACTTCGCGAACATGAATTCGGGAGGTACTGAACTCACTTTTGAATTTTGAATCCTCTATTGTTTATATTGAATTGAAAATCAACGAAACTAACCCTGGAGAATAACAATGCAAAGTGGTTTGAATAAATATAGTTCACGATTAACGCAACGACTTTCTCAGGCCGCATCTCAAGCCATGCTGTACGGCACCGGCTTGAAAGAAGAAGACATGAACAAGCCGCAGGTCGGAATTGCCAGCATGGGTTGGGAGGGTAACACCTGCAATATGCATCTTAATGACCTGGCAAGAATTGTGAAGCAGGGTGTTGAGGATGCGGGGCTTGTCGGCCTGATTTTTCACACAATCGGCGTCAGCGATGGAATCTCGATGGGAACCGAAGGAATGAAATCGTCGCTCCCTTCGAGAGAGATTATCGCAGACTCCATCGAAGCCGTCATGCGTGCACAGTGGTACGATGCAAACGTTTCTATTCCTGGCTGCGACAAGAATATGCCGGGCTGCGTCATGGCAATGGCAAGACTCAACCGCCCAAGTCTGATGGTCTATGGTGGTACAATAAGGGCGGGCCATTGGAACGGAAGAAAACTAGATATTGTCTCCGTCTTTGAATCCTACGGCGAATATATCGCGGGAAACCTAAAAGAAAGCGAATTCAAAGAAGTGATCCAGCATGCATGCCCCGGTCCTGGGGCCTGCGGCGGAATGTATACAGCCAATACAATGGGGACGGCGATCGAAACGCTCGGCATGACTTTGCCATACAGCTCATCTCTTCCTGCGGACAGCGAAGCAAAAAAGAAGGAGTGTCTCGCTGCCGGAAGGGCGGTATTAAACTTGCTTGAAAAGGATCTCAAGCCCCGCGACATAATGACAAAGCGGTCGTTTATCAATGCAATCACCATGGTTACCGCGCTCGGCGGTTCGACGAATGCGGTGCTCCATCTTATCGCCATCGCGAAAAATGTTGGAGTGGGATTGACGATCAAAGATTTTCAGAAAGTCAGCGACCGTGTACCGTACATTGCCGAATTAAAGCCAAGCGGGAAGTTTGTGATGGAAGATGTGAACGATATAGGTGGAATTCCAGCTGTCCAGAAGATGCTTCTTAGGGAAGGACTCCTGGACGGGAATTGCATGACTGTCACCGGTAGAACATTAGGTGAAAACATAGAGAACGTCGCAGACCTGTCTGCAGGCCAGAAAATAATCCATACACTTTCAGACCCGATTAAGGAAAGCGGACACATCCAGATTCTCTACGGCAATCTCGCAGAGGAGGGCGCCGTCGCAAAAATTACGGGCAAGGAAGGGCTGAAATTCTCCGGACCCGCAAAAGTTTTCAATTCCGAAGAAGAAACCCTTGCGGCGCTCGAAAAGAAAAAAATCAAGCCTGGAGACGTGGTGGTCATCAGGTACGAAGGACCAAGGGGCGGGCCTGGAATGCGAGAGATGTTGACCGTTACTTCTGCCATCATGGGAGCCGGCCTCGGAAAAAGCGTCGCCTTGATAACCGACGGACGTTTCTCCGGCGGCACACACGGCTTCGTTGTGGGACACGTTTCGCCAGAGGCGCAGATGGGTGGCGGTATCGCAATCGTTAAAAATGGAGACCGCATAACCATTGACGCGCAGAAGAATGCAATCACGCTCGAAATTTCCAAGAAAGAGTTTGCAGCGCGAATGAGGAAATGGAAAGCGCCGCCGATCAAATTCAAGAGCGGAATGCTTTACAAATATATCAGGAGTGTTTCATCTGCATCGGAAGGATGTGTAACGGATCGCGACTGAGATAGGACGCAAGATCTAAACTATTTGCGGAGATTGTTAAGCCGGTCTCCGCTTTTTATGTTCGGACGTTCATCACGCCCTCTCACATATTTCTTCTCATGAATCTATTCCCCATCGGGGGTCTGACGGGCCTCGTTCTCTTGGCAACCGCGGGCTTCAGCAACAGTTCCTCCTGTGGCTTTTTGTTCATCAGATATTGCTGCCCTATCGATAACAGGTTAAAAACGAAGTAATACAGGTTGAGTCCCGACGGAAAATTATTGAACAGAAGCCAGAACATCACAGGCATGAACCACACCATGAATTGCTGCCTCGGATCCTTCATGCTCATCTTCTGCTGAACGAACATCGTGATTGCCATGAGCAGCGCGAGGCCACTTACCTGGCTTAGACCTACGAAGGGAATCGTGAAGGGAAGGTGCATTATCGTATCGGGAACAGATAAATCCTTGATCCACCATACGAAGTGAGATTGCCTCAGTGCAATGTTGCTTCGGAAAATCGCCCAGAGTGCGTACAGAATCGGCATCTGAAGTATCATCGGAAGACATCCGCCCATTGGGTTTATCTTATATTCCTTATAAAGATTCATCACTGCCTGATTCATCTTTTGCGGATCTTCCTTGTACTTTTCTTTGATCTCATTCATCATTGGTTGCAGCGCCTGCATCTTTCTCATCGACTTCATGCTGCTCGCGGTCAGCGGGTTCAAGAGGAGCTTCAATAGAATCGAGAAGATAATTATAGCAACCCCGTAGTTGGGAATGAATAAATGTATGAATTGAAATGCGGGCAACATCACATACTCGCCGATCGGTCGAATAATCCAGCGCCAGCCAAGCCCGACAGTCTCTTCAAGCCCGACATTATAGGATTTCAACAGTCGGTAGTCCAGCGGTCCGACGTAGACCATAAAGGAATCTGCCTGATAAGGTTGACCTTCAAATCTCATTTGAAGAGCCGTATAATAGCTCCTGACAAGTCCGTTGTCCGGCGCCTTTGCTGCCGTCCCCTGCAGGTAAGCGCCGTCTGCAGACTTACCCATTGGTACTATTGCGGCTGTGAAATACTTTGTCGTTTGAGAAACCCATCCCGTATTCCCGCTTAGCTCCTGTCTCGCGGTCTCATTCAGCTTCGACGCTTCCAGCGTCGATACGTCACCACCGATATAAGCATAAGACGTGGAGAAGCTCGACTCATCTACACTATTTGCCTCCGTATAATTCAGCCCGTGTTCCCATGTAACCTGGTACTCGTAATTTGCAATGTAGCGATCCATGTTACGAAACACAAAATCGGAGCCGAAATCATACACTCCGCCTTTAAACGAAAACTCGCGGACAATTTGTGCCGAGTCACCGACATTCGCACTGAACGAAATCCTGCACCGCTGGCTGTCAGAAAGCGTGACCACCTCTCCGTCACGGTGCGGAGAATCAAAATAAAGATCTTTTGTGTCAATGAGTTTGCCGTCCATCGTTTGGAATAGAAGGCTATAGTCACCATTATACAAATAATTAACCAGCTGGACCTGCTTCCCACGCCACGTATTGAACTTCGTCAACGACCAGCTCTTTAACATTCCCCCTTCAGCTGTCAGAACGGCAGTATAAAGACTTGTCTTGATCGTGATCGTCTTCGTTACCCCTTTCGTAAGGGGCGCAAATGTCTTTCCATAAACTCTCTGTGCGGCGGTGTCACTCGGCAAATTTGATTTCACTGTTGCGCCAGTTTCCTCAGATCGCTTTTCATACGAAGATCTTGGCGGCGATGCCGATTCTTTGTTGTTTCCTTGTGAGAGTTGAGTTTGGTCTGTCTGCTGCGCGGTCCGAGCCGGCTGCTTGGGTGTATTGAAATACATCCACACCAATAGTACTAATGTGATCAAAACGATACCGATAGTTTCTGTCTTGCCCATCTTGTTTCCTTTACTTCACCGGATCAAATCCGCCCCTGCCGAATGGATTGCATCGTACCACTCTCCATAAACTGAGTAACATTCCCCTGACAAAACCATGTGCACGGAAAGCGTCGATCGAATATGACGAGCAGCTCGGATAAAATCTACATGATGCCGGAAGGAGCGGTGAGACTAACTTCTTGTAGATTGAAATTCCACCGATCGCTGCCTTGCTAGGCAGACTGATTACCAATTCTAAGAAGGAATTCCTCGAAATCTTTTTCAACATCTTTCAATATTATGGTTGGCGTTGTATAATTGCCATTAAGTACTATATCAAGACCTAATTTCTTCCCACAGATTAACTGTCTTAATTTATCATAGTTCTGTCTGAAGACCTCTCTCATAAGTCGCTTCATGCGGTTTCGATCAACTGCCCTTCTTACCTTCTTCGATGTGGTGAAGGCAACTCTCACAAAATGCTTTTTGTGATTAAATATATATATGGCAGAAACATACTTCCCGGTTGAGCGCTTTCCGTTTTTAAGTATTTCTCCAATATCTCTCGATGACCGGATTATTATCTCCCCGCGAAGTGGTTTTTGCTTAAGTGTATCTACAATCGTTGCCTTATTTTTCGTCACTGACAGTGAGACGCCATCTGCCCTTCGCCCGTCTCCGCGCCAAAACCTTTCGGCCTGTTTTGCTTCGCATCTTAGCACGAAATCCGTGGGTTCTTTTCTTACGCGTGTTATGTGGTTGAAATGTCCTTTTCATTAAAGAGCTCCATAAATTTGTCCATTTGCCGTTTAAGATAGTTCGGTAATCTGTAAAATTCAAGGTTTTAGGGCAACGAGGGAGAAGATCAGGGGTTTTCCACAAAATATTTCCACTTTTCCACAACACCCTTCAATTCACGCAATTTTGCTCTGTTTTACGTGTTTAACCGTGATTCTGAAAACGCTGGCGACAAAATTGATCGTCCTCGTAATTCGCTGCTAATCAACACCTTACAGGAACAGCTAATCAGATGTGTCATCTTGTTTTTCCACATTCCCTTTATTATTATTGAGAGTAATATTCCTGCGTGGTTTGGTGTGGATAACATGTGGAGACCTTGAGTTTTTGCACTCTTTTTTAGCGTTGTTCATTAAGTCTTGAACTGAAAGGTTTTCCCCAGCCATGTTAAATAGATATTACTTGACGTGTAAGCGATTGACGAGTAAGGAGTTGAGAGATGTTTCCTATGTTGATAACGCTGTTAGTAATGTGGAAAATCTCAGAATTCTAACAAGAGGAGGGAGAGGTCTTTGATGGAGACGGCAACTGATGTTAGGGGGACGTGGGAAGAATGCATGAAGCTCATTCACGGACAAGTAAACAATCTGAGTTACAAGACGTGGTTCGAACCGGTGATCCCCGTGGCACTGAAGGAGAAGAATCTGATTCTGCGGGTTCCGAGCCAGTTCTTTCACGATTGGCTTGAAGAGCATTACGCTAGAGTCGTTTCTGAATCCGTGAGGACGGTGATTGGAGAAACCGCGAGGGTTGAGTATACAATTTCCGATGAGGATACAAGCGAGTCTGAGCCACAGTTTTATCGGCCATCAATGCCGAATCGTACAACCTTGCACGCGGAAAAAATCGGCCCCCAAAAGGTAAACATCCGTGCCGCATTTGAAAGCAATCTCAATGCGCGTTACACATTTGAGAATTTTATCAAAGGAGACAGCAACCAGTTCGCGCGCGCTGCAGCTTATGCGGTTGCGAACAACCCTGCTGGGACCTCCTTTAATCCACTGGTAGTTTACGGGGGTGTTGGGCTCGGCAAAACCCATCTCATTCAGGCAATTGGAAATTTCGCGCAGCAATCCGGCAAAGCAGAACGTGTTCTCTATGTTTCAAGCGAACGATTCACGGTTGACTTCGTTGACGCGATTCAGAAAGACAAGGCAAACGAATTTTCTAACTTCTACCGCAGCATGGATATCCTCATTGTTGACGACATTCAGTTCTTTGCGGGAAAAGAAAAGACACAAGACACATTCTTTCACACTTTCAATGCTCTCCATCAATCAGGGAAGCAGATCGTGTTATCCTCGGACAGACCGCCAAAGGAATTAAAAGGCGTTGATGACAGACTCGTCAGTAGATTCACGTGGGGATTAACCGTTGATATTCAACCCCCGGATCTGGAAACCAGGATCGCGATCCTGAGAAAGAAAAGTGAAGACGATGGCATCCAGATACCGGATGATGTTATCGAGTACGTGGCCGCAAATGTTACTTCAAACATCCGTGAACTTGAAGGTTGCTTGATCAGTATTCTGGCTAAGGCAAGCCTGAACAACCGCGAGATAAACGTTGAGTTGGGGAAGGAGGTCATTCGCAATCTCGCGGTTACAAGGAAAACCGCTGTTACCGTTGAAGATATTCAGAAAGTTGTTGCCTCCTTTTTCGATGTCAATGAAGAATCGCTTCGTGGGAAAACCAGAAAACAGGAGGTCGTAATTGCCCGCCAAACCGCAATGCACTTAACAAAGGAACTAACACAACTGCCGCTTAAGACAATAGGAAGTCACTTCGGTGGCAGGGATCATTCAACCGTAATTTATGCGTGCCAGGTTATCTCAGACTATCTCTCGAATGACAAAAAATTCAGGGAGAAGTACGATAGGATCAAGAAGAAAATTGAGATGATCGGAATGTGAATAACTTGTTTACTTGTATGTGAAGAAGTGCTCGACCGATGTCAATATCTAATTCTTTTCCACAATGAAAAATACAAATAATCCTCGATGTTGACTACTTCTCGTTAATCAACATTCTATACTCACATCTTCTTTAAAACATCTCTCATGCTGTGATCCGTTAAATGACCGTCTTAATTGTAATTATAGTAAACTAATTTTCTTTTCAACATCCTAACACTCTTTATTCTTATTATTCTTTTATATACATATAGATATATATTTATATTAATTGGGACTTTTCAACTGTCAGGTTGGATGACAGCATAACGGGTAAATTGAATTTTAGGCTCAAAAAGTGTAAATTTAAATAGAATTCGCAAGTTGCAATTGTCAATATTCTGTAAATAATGGAGGTGGAAATGAAGTTCAAAGTAAATAGTAGAGAACTCCGAGATGCAATAGGGAAGATCATAGGTGTTGTACCGATTAGAACCACCATCCCTGCGATTGAAAATTTGCTTCTCGACGCGACCAAGAAAAAGCTTTCCATTTCCGCGACAGACCTTGAAATTTCAATGACAACTCAACTCGACATCGTGGACGGTGTTGACGGAAAGGTGACTGTAAACGCGAAAGAATTTTTCGACATTATCCGCAATCTTGATGAATCGGAGATAGAAGTTTCCCTCGATGAAAATCTGAAGTTGTCCTTGAAAACGAAGTCGGGCTCCTACAGGTTTGCGTGCACGCCTGCGGAGGAATATCCGACGCTCCCTACAATCAGCGAAGGAGCAGAGACATCTTCGATTGCTACAGATATGTTGAGGAGCGTGATAGAAAAAACGATTTTTGCGGTATCCAAGGATGAACATCGTCGTTCAATGAACGGAGTGCTGTTTCTATTTTCTGGTAGGGGGGCAAAGATATACTCGACGGACGGGCACAGATTAGTTCGGATTGAGGACAAGGCACTTGTGGACAAACCACTGAAGAAAGAAGCGAACATTCAGGAGAAAGCACTTTCGCTGGCGGCAAAATGCTTCAGAGGAGCGAGCGTCGAGGTGACGATAGCGGATGAACACATCAAGCTAAAAGCAGGTGAGACAGAGCTGGTATCAAGGCTAATCAAGGAGCCTCACCCTGACTACGAGGCGGTCATACCCGGCGATATCGATAACAACAAGATAATGTCTGTCAGCAGGGGAGAGCTTCTCGAGAAAGTTAGACGGGTTGCGATACTTTCCGATTCCGTAAATCACCTCGTTAAGTTCACAATAGACAAAGACAACCTGACAATTTCTACGGAAGATACGGACAGAGGAGAAATGGGAGAAGAGCGGCTTCTAGTGCAATGGAATGGTGGCGAGCAGATGAACATCGGGTTCAATTCTACTTATGTGACAGATGCGATGAACAGCATCGATGCGCAGAAAGTGAAATTTGCGTTTTCGACATCGACGCGTGCCGCTACGATTAAGCCGATCTTGGAGAACGGAAAGGCTGGAGCGCAAGAGATGCTGGTTCTCGTAATGCCGTTGAGGTTGTCGTGAGGCTACCCAGGGGAGCCGATTAATGCGAGTAAAGAGAATTCAGCTTTCAAATTTTAGAAACCATGTCGACTCATCGCTTGAATTCAGCCCGGGAGTAAACTTTATAACAGGCGCAAACGCACAGGGGAAAACGAGTATCCTCGAGGCGCTTTCATATGTCTGTCTTACGAAGAGTTTTCTGCACCAGGCAGATGCAGCAATAGTAAAAATTGGCAGCGATTCATTCGCTGTGGATGCTATCCTGGAGAATGAAAAGGGGTTCGTCAACAATGCCCGCGTGGTCTACTCGATCGATGCGGGCAAGAGGATCTTCATCGACGGCAACGAGATCAAGAAAAGTGCGGACGTGATCGGGATGTTTCCCATCGTGGTGCTGTCGCCGGGGGACTTCGCGCTGACCACGGGCGCACCGAGCGAGCGGAGGATGTTTATGGACATGGTGCTCTCGCAGATATCACGTTCGTATCTGGAAGAATTGATAGAATACAGACGGGCGTTGAAGCAAAGAAATAAAATTCTTTTGGATGGCAAGTCGACGGGGTCGCTTGATACTGAGGTTATGATGGCCTGGACAGATGCACTGGTGTCCCACGGATCAAAAGTGATGATGAAAAGAACTGAATTTGTTGGTGAGTTTCAAGCGACGTTTTCGTCTGCCTATTCCACCTTGGTTGAATATGGCGAGGCGCCGGCGCTTAGGTATACGCCGTCGTTTGGGCTAAACGAACGTGGGACGAACGTCTCGGAGTCATTTTATGCATCACTCAGTCACTTGGCTAAGATGGAACGGATCCGTGGAGCAACCCTTTCTGGACCCCACCGCGACGATATCGCCTTTGTGTTGAACAATATGCCGATCCGTGAATTTGCGTCACAGGGTCAGCATAAGACCTTTCTCGTTGCGCTGAAGATTGCGGAGTTTCATTACATCAAGACAAAGCTAGCTGAAACGCCGGTTATGCTGTTGGACGACGTAATGACCGAGCTTGATTATTCGCGTGCGACAAAAACAATACAGGCTGTTTCTACTCTGGGTCAGGCATTCATAACCGCGACGGATATGATGAGTTTCGACGAAAATCTGATCGACATGAGAGAGACAAAATTCCACTTTGTCCGCGAAGGGAATATGGCTTATGACAACGTCCGACTTTAGACAAGATGCCCACCATGGCAGCCATGATGCGAGGCGGGTAGGAGATTTGATAAAAGAGTTCACGAGTCAGGATGGTATATCGGAGAAACTGCGGGCTTTCGAAGTCGTTGGTAACTGGGAGAAAATTGTCGGCGATATGATCGGGAAAAACACGGAGATCGTCCGAATTGAAAACGGCACGCTATACGTGCAGGCAAAAAACAGTGCATGGCGAAACGAACTGATCTTTGCGAAGGCGACAATATTGAAAAAGATAAGAGAGAACTATCCCGATTCTGGAGTTGAAAATGTATTTTTTATTTAGACGAGGTTGTTCATGCTAAAGAAGGATGCGGCGACCAAGGCGAGATCGAAAAAGCCGAAGAGCAAAGGTAAGCCGCCAAAAGATAAAGATAGAGCAGAAGAAAGAGTTCACACGGATATAGCGAACAGAAAACCGGAAAAAGACTTGGTGAACAAAGCGGAAAACGGCAGAGAGTACACGGCAGAAAGCATAACGGTCCTGAAAGGACTCGAAGCCGTCCGGAAACGTCCCGCTATGTATATCGGCGATATCGGGCAGAGGGGATTGCACCATTTGGTTTATGAGGTGGTTGACAACTCCATAGACGAAGCGCTCGCAGGGTACTGCAAGAACATTAGCGTAACCGTCAACAAAGACGGAAGCGTAACGGTTGAAGACGACGGCCGCGGCATTCCCACCGGCATCCATCCACAGGAAAAAAAGTCTGCACTCGAAGTAGTGATGACGATGCTGCACGCGGGCGGAAAATTCGACAAATCGACGTATAAGGTTTCCGGCGGTCTGCACGGAGTCGGCGTTTCGGTTGTCAATGCGCTCTCGGAGGTTATGGAGACTAAGGTGTACCGCGAAGGAAAAATCTTCTATCAAAAATATAAGCGTGGCGAGCCCGTCGAGCCAGTGAAAGTTATCGGGAAAGATTCGAGGACCGGCACAACTCAGACTTTTGTCCCCGACAGGGAGATTTTCAAGAATCGCAACTACAAGTTCGAGACTATTGCAGAAAGGATGCGAGAGCTCGCTTTCCTGAACCCGGAAATTAAAATAAAACTTGTGGACAAGCGTGATGGGAACGAAGAAGAGTTTCACTACGAAGGCGGTATTACTGAATTCGTCCGTTACATTGATGGTACAAGGAAAACGCTTACGAAAGAGCCGATTTTTATTTCCGGCGAGCGAGAAGGGGTAAGTGTTGAAATCGCGCTCGAATATTGCGACGATTATAGAGAGAATCTATTTTCGTATGTCAACGATATTAATACGGTTGAAGGCGGCACACACGTCAGCGGATTTAGGAGCGCCCTTACCAGGACATTGAAATCTTATGCCGACAAAAATAATCTGGTTAAGTCTGATAAGATTAACCTGACCGGCGACGACTTTAGAGAAGGATTGACGGTCGTTATCAGCACGAAGGTGCCGGAGCCGCAGTTTGAAGGCCAGACAAAGACGAAACTCGGCAACGGGGAAGTTGAAAGCATCGTCCAGACTATCGTGAACGATAAGCTGGGCGAGTACCTTGAAGGTAATCCGGGATCTGCAAAAAAAATCATTGAGAGAGCGGTAAACTCAGCCGAGGCGCGCGAGGCGGCTCGCAAGGCGCGCGATATTGTCCGCCGGAAAAATGCGCTTGAATCGTCGAACCTGCCGGGCAAACTTGCCGACTGCTCCATCAACGATCCGGAACATTGCGAGATATTCATCGTCGAAGGAGACTCCGCGGGTGGTTCGGCCAAGCAAGGAAGAGACCGTCAGTTCCAGGCGATACTTCCGTTGAAGGGAAAAATTCTGAATGTTGAAAAGGCCAGGATGAACAAGATTCTTGAAAACGATGAGATCCGTGCGATCGTGCAGGCAATCGGCGCTGGTATCGGCGATGGGGAGGAGTTTGATGCCTCGAAAGCCCGGTATGGAAAGATCATCCTGATGGCAGATGCCGACGTAGACGGAAGCCACATTAGAACTCTCCTTCTCACTTTTTTCTTCCGGTACATGAAGGAGCTTGTCGAGCTCGGAAAAGTTTACATAGCACAGCCGCCGTTATATAAAGTCAAGAAGGGAAAAGCCGAGGAGTATGCGTACAGCGAGGATGAGAGAGACGACCTGATCAAGAAAATAAAAAAGGGGGATGAAGGCGAGGTCGTTGTCTCGAGATTCAAAGGTCTCGGCGAGATGAATCCGGAACAACTCTGGGACACCACGATGGATCCGGCGAAAAGAACGCTGCTTCAAGTCAGCATCGAAAATGCAGCGGAAGCGGACAGAACGTTTTCGATTTTGATGGGCGAAGAAGTCGAGCCGCGCAAGAACTTCATCGAGAAAAATGCAAAGTATGTCCGGAACCTTGACGTTTAGAGATATTTCCACAGTTATCGTAAACTATCGTACGCCGGACCTTCTTGAAACTTCGGCGAGATCATTCAGGAAATTTTATCCGGATGTCGAATTGGTCATTGTGGACAACGGATCAAACGATCAGTCGGTTGAAGTAATTGAATCGTTTGTCAGATCTAATCCGTCAAGCACAAAGTCGATCATGCTGGAACAAAATTATTTCCATGGTCCGGCGATGGATAGAGCAGCAAGATCAATTGAAAAGGAAATCGTTTTCTTCCTGGACACCGATACGGAAACCAGGCGCGGCGGGTTCGTTGAGCTAATGTTGGACGAGTTCAATCAGAATGAAAAGGTGTATGGTGTGGGGAAGCTCGACAAGGTCAATAAAAGAGGCTTCGCCGCAGAAGATGGGACAATAACAGTTTTACTCTCACCATATATGATGTTGCGGCGAAAAGTGTATTTCGATCTTCCGCCTTTCAGGCACCACGGCATGCCGACGCTCGAAAATTTTTCTGCGGCGGAATCCATGGGATACTTGCTTCGGAATTTCGATATTTCCGATTACATTGAGCACTACGGGAGAGGGACGGCGTCGAAGTTTGGTTACAGCCTCGGATTCCGCGGAAAACTGGATTTCCTGTTGAATAAGGTGGGACTTTGACGCCTATGGCTAGACCGATGGAAGTATCGATGCGTGGAGAGGCTTTTCAATGGTGATCTTGTCATCCTCGCAGAATAGTCGGATACATTTGCTGTTGGTCCGAATGTCATTTTTCATTGCAGGGGTTAGCTCTCTCGCCATGGCACAGGAGAACCGATACCCGATTTTGGAGAACGGACGGTACGGATTCATCGATTCGGCCGGAAATATCATTGTACAACCGACTCTTGAGAGAGTACCACAGTTTTCGGAGGGACTAGCTCTGACTGAAGAGGATGTATTTCTATTAGGACCAAGATGGGGTTTCATGGACACGTCGGGACACGAAGTGATCTCTCATGATTATCCGAAAGCCGGTGATTTCCATTGTGGTAGAGCATGGGTGCTCAAGCATTCCTTTTTCCTTCCGTTCCTCAGCTCCGATAAGTATGGGTACATTGGCAGAGCTGGACATGTCGTCATAGATTTCAAGTACGACGTTGCAGGGGATTTTGCTGAGGGGCTTGCAAATGTTTCGCTGGAAGGAAGGTGCGGTTATCTGGACACGGCTGGCAATGTGGTTATTCCACTGCAATATGAGAGGGCAAGAGCTTTTTCCTGCGGCCTTGCGCCTGTAAAACAAAATGGGAAGTGGGGTTATATAAATTCAAGGGGCGAAGAGAGAATACCAGAGCGATTCGATGATGCAAGAAGTTTTTTCGACGGACGGGCTCTGGTAAGGGAAGACAGCGTTTGGAGGTTTATTACCAAAGACGGTGCCAACGCGTTTCAATTAGAGTTTGAAAATGCCCTTTGGTACACGGAAGGATTAGTTGCGGTGAAGGTCGGTGAGTTTTGGGGCTATGCGGACACCGCAGGCACCATGGTCATCAAACCGAGATTTGCAAGTGCCGCTCCTTTTTTTAAAGGCCTTGCTGAGGTCAAAACTCTTTATGAACACGGGTACATCAACCATGATGGGAATTTTATCTGGCGAGAACAGAACTAAGTGCAGATTGCCTGAATAGTTAGGATTATAAAATGTCATTAAATGAGAAATTAGTTCCAGTCGACATAGAGGACGAGATAAAGGGTTCGTACATAGACTACGCAATGTCGGTCATCGTGGCCCGTGCGCTACCCGACGTACGCGATGGACTCAAACCGGCACACAGGAGAGTCCTTTTCGGAATGTCGGAGCTCGGTCTCGATTACAACAAGCCGTACAAAAAATGCGCGAGAATAGTCGGCGAGGTTCTCGGTAAATATCATCCGCATGGAGATGTCGCGGTTTATGACACACTCGTCAGGATGGCGCAAGACTTTTCGATGCGCTACCCGCTCGTCGACGGACAGGGCAACTTCGGCTCGATAGACGGAGACTCGCCCGCGGCAATGCGTTATACCGAAGCGAGACTCTCGAGAATTGCAGGAGAAATGCTCCGCGATCTCGAGAAGAACACCGTCGACTTTGCACCTAACTTCGATGAATCACTCAAAGAGCCCCTTGTCCTTCCGTCGCTCCTTCCGAATCTTCTTCTCAACGGCGCAAGCGGAATTGCGGTCGGTATGGCAACGAACATCCCGCCGCACAATCTCTCCGACACCGTCGATGCAATTATTGCTTTGATAAAGGATAAGGACATTGCCATTGATAAGCTGATCAAAATCATAAAGGCGCCTGATTTTCCGACCGGCGGAATAATTTTCGGCTACGAGGGAGTCAAGGAAGCATACAAGACCGGACGCGGCAGAATCATCCTGCGTGCAAAAGCAAACATCGAGACCCAGAAAAGCGGAAGAGTAAACATCGTCATAACGGAAGTTCCTTATCAAGTCAACAAAGCGAATCTTATCGAGAAGATCGCTGACCTCGTGAGAGAGAAGAAAATTGAAGATATCTCTGATATCAGAGATGAATCGGACAGGGACGGAATTAGGGTAGTGATCGAGCTAAAACGCGACTCGGAGCCGCAAGTTGTTCTCAACAATCTCTACAAGCATACGCAGATGCAGACGACCTTCGGCGTGATAATGCTTTCCCTTGTCGCCGGCGTGCCGAAGGTACTTGATCTGAAGCAGATGATGGAATACTTCGTCGAGCACAGGCATGAGGTCGTTGTCCGTAGAACGAAGTTCGATCTGGATGCAGCAGAGAAGCGCGCGCATATTCTCGAGGGTTATAAAATAGCTCTCGATAACATTGACGAGGTGGTACAGCTTATAAAGAAATCGAAGGACCCAGAATCAGCGAAGACGGCTTTGATGAAGAGATTCAAACTCAGCGAAATTCAGGCAAAAGCTATTCTTGCTCTGACGCTGCAGAGGCTCACAGGACTGGAAAGAAAGAAGATCGAAGATGAATACCGCGAGACGATAAAGCTTATCGAAAAACTGAAGGCAATACTCGCCAGCAAAGCAATGCGGATGGAAATAATTCGCGATGAATTGATCGATCTCAAAAAGAATTATGGCGACGAGCGCCGGACGGAGATTATTGAAAAGGCATCTGAATTCAGCATCGAAGATATGATAGCTGAGGAGGATGTCGTCATTACGATCACGCACAATGGTTTCATCAAGCGGTATCCCGTCAGCGGTTACAGGCGCCAAAGCCGCGGCGGAAAAGGAGTCACGGCGCAGTCGACGCGCGAAGACGATTTCGTCGAACACATGTTTATTGCTTCTACACACCAGTACATACTTTTCTTCACAGATAAGGGGAGAGCTTACTGGCTGAAGGTGCATGAAGTTCCCGAGGGCGGTCGAGCATCGCGCGGAAGGTCCATCATCAACCTGATCGGGAAAATGCCGGATGAGCAAATCACGGCGTTCCTTCCGGTCAAAGACTTTGAAGAAGATATGTTTGTCACCATGGTGACAAAGCGCGGAACAGTAAAGAGAGTCGCGCTGAAGGAATTCTCGAATCCGCGGAAAGTCGGCATCATCGCGATCGGCCTTGATAGAGGCGACAGGCTTATTGATGCGTGGCTCACGGATGGAAAGCAAGACGTAATCATCGGAAGCAAGAATGGGCTTGCTTTAAGATTTAACGAGAGGGATGTCCGCGAGATGGGACGTAATGCACGCGGCGTCAGAGGCATGAAGATTGCAAAAGGCGACGAAGTAATCGGCATGATTGTAATCAGCAGGCCCGGAGCAAGCGTGCTCGTTGTTACCGACAGAGGTTTTGGAAAACGGAGCGAGGTTGGAGAATACTCTCCGCGCCGCCGTGGAGGTAAAGGACTCATCACCGTTAAGACCGGCGACAAGAATGGCAAACTGCTTTCGATAAAGGAAGTGATCGACAACGATGACATAATGATCGTGACGTCGAAAGGTTTCTTGATTCGTCAGCATGTGAAAGAGATCAAGCTCGCTGGAAGAAACACGATGG